>JAOUFL010000164.1 GCA_029858245.1 Candidatus Zixiibacteriota bacterium | reverse complement strand
AATTCAGGAATTAATTTTCAGATAGAAGAGGTGCTGGAGCTTGATTATGAAAAGGGGGAGTTTTATATAAAAACCGATAAAAGAGTTTTAACCTCCAGTATTGCTGTTATTGCCTCTGGCACAAAACCCCGTAAATTAACAGACCTCAGGGTAACTCCTGATATCGATAAACGTATTTTTTATGAGGTTTACCCTCTAATACAGGTCGAAAACCAGAAAATAGCCATAATCGGATGCGGGGATGCTGCTTTTGATTATGCTTTAAACCTTTCAAAAAGAAATCAGGTTATTATTCTCAACAGAGGGGAAAAAGAGAAATGCCTTCCTTTACTCTGGGAAAGAGCAAAAGAAATAAAGAATATTTCCTACGAAAAAGATACTCAAGTTAAGGAGATTATTCCTCAGGGTCAGGGTTTAAGACTGGTCTGTCAAAACCATTCAGGTGAATGCGAAATGGATATTTCCTGTCTGGTCATTGCTATTGGGAGAGATCCCAATCTTGATTTTTTAAGTGAAAATCTAAAAGGAAAGCTGGTAAAACTCCAGAGCTCAAAAGCACTTTTTATAATAGGTGATGTTAAAAATGGACTTTACCGCCAGACAGGTATCGCTACAGGAGAGGGTATAAAAAATGCTATGGAGATAAAGATGAAAATCAGCGGGGAGGACAGTTGAGGGTAATAGCCAGAGCCGGTAGAGAGGATATTGCTACTGTTTATTTGGCAGAAAACAGTGAAGGTAAGGTGGTTGAATTTGTAGAGTCTGTTCAGCCGCCAATTCCCAGAGAGAAGAAATGGGTTTTAATCGTCTCAAGTCTTTACGGGTGCCCGGTGGGGTGCAGATTTTGTGATGCGGGCAGTTATTACCAGGGAATTCTTTCAAAAGAAGAGATAATCTTTCAGATGGATTATCTGATAAAGCAAAGATTCGGGGATATTAGCGTTCCGGTAAAAAAATTCAAGGTACAGTTTGCCAGGATGGGGGAGCCTGCTTTCAATCAAAATGTCCTGGAGATTTTAGAGTCTTTACCACAGCTATACAATGCCCCGGGGTTGATGCCCTCTTTTTCCACTATTGCTCCTTATGGCAAAGATAAATTTTTTGAAAAGCTATTGGAGATTAAAAAGAGACATTATAGCGGAAGATTCCAGTTCCAGTTTTCCATTCACACCACAGATGAAAAACTGAGAGATTGGCTTATACCGGTAAGGAAATGGGATTTTAAAAAAATGGCAGAATATGGAGAGGCTTTCTTTGAAAAAGGAGGCAGGAAGATAACTCTAAATTTTGCCCTGGCAGATAATTTCCCGGTTGACCCACATATTCTTTTGAGTTATTTCAACCCGGATGTTTTTCTTATCAAGATTACGCCGGTAAATCCCACGCACCAGGCAAGCAGACATAAATTATATTCTACCTTGACTGGACAGACAGATTGTGAAAGAATTAAGGCTTTGCAAAAGGCTGGTTACGTGGTTATATTAAGTATTGGTGAGTTAGAGGAAAATCACATCGGGAGTAATTGCGGGCAGTTTGTTACCGCGCACAGAAATTCCCATAAAACTATCGAAGGAGGATACACTTATGAATTACGTAAGCTCTAAAAAGGCTTATAGGGTAAGTTGTTAAATTAAATTTTTTAATACTTAAGTACAATAACCTTAAAAACAGGAGCTGCTTCTATGCAAAAAAGAACTAACCAATCTAAAATAAATGGTAAGAATTGGGTTATAACAAACTTACTCAAGGTTTGTTTTCTTACCCTCTTACTTTCCAGCATAATCTACTCCTTAACAATTCAAACTGTTAATGCTCAAAGACTCAACTATCCTCCTTCTCACACAGATGAAGTGGTGGATGATTATTTCGGTACCAAGGTTGCTGATCCTTATCGCTGGTTAGAGGACCCGGATTCTCCCGAGACTCAAGCCTGGGTAGAGGCTCAGAATAAACTAACTTTTGAATATTTAAACTCCACACCCGAAAGGGAGAAGATCAAAGCCCGTTTAAGCAGATTATGGAATTATCCCAGATATTCTACGCCTGAAAAACTCGGGAGCAGATATTTTTTCACTAAAAATGACGGCCTGCAGAATCAGGCAGTTCTTTATAGGCTGGACAGTTTGGAGGGAAAGCCGGTGGTGGTAATCGATCCCAACAAATTCAGCACGGATGGCACAGTAGCGCTCAGCGATAAGTATTTTAGCCTGGATGGCTCGCTTTTAGCTTACCTTATCTCCAGAAGCGGGAGCGATTTGCAGGAGATGAAGGTTTTGAATATCGATACCGGCAAGGAGTATGATGAGGTGATAAAATGGTGCCGGTTCAGCGCTGTTGCCTGGAAAGCTGACCATCAGGGTTTTTTCTACAACCGCTATCCAGAGCCGGGAACAGTTGCAGAGAGTGATCAGGTCAGCTATAACCGGGTTTACTGGCATAAGCTCGGCACTTCACAGGCGGAGGATAAACTCGTCTACGAGGAACCGGAGAATAAAGAGCTTGCGTTTTCCCCTATTGGCACCGAAGATGGCAAATATCTGATTCTTTTTGTCTGGGAAGGCACAGACGAGAATAACAGAATATATTATCGGGAGATGGGAAGCGAAGAGGGTTTTATTAAACTGCTGGATAAAGCAGATGCAAATTACTCTTTTATCGACAACCTGGATACCATCTTTTTCTTCAGGACTGACCTGGATGCTCCCCGCAAAAGGGTCATTGCCATCAACATAAAAAATCCAGGCAGGGAAAACTGGAAGGAGATTATACCTGAGCGGAAAGAGTCACTTGATTTCGTGAGCCTGATAAACCATCAGTTCGTAACCGTGTATATTGAGGATGTTAAGCATAAAATTAAGCTTCACAGCCTTGTTGGGACATTTATAAAGGAGATTCAACTGCCGGATCTGGGAACGATTGAAATTGACCGCAAGCAGATTTCAGGTGGAAAAGAAGACAAGGAGATGTTTTTCGAGTTCACCTCTTTCCTTTACCCTCCAACGATTTTCAGATACGATTTTACTACAGAAAAGCTCTCACCTTTATTTCAACCGGAAGTCGATTTCGACCTGACCTCATACGAAAGTAAGCAGGTATTCTTTACTTCGAAAGATGGCACAAAAGTACCGATGTTTATCGTGCATAAAAAAGGGTTAAAACTCGATGGAAATAATCCGCTTCTTCTTTACGGATATGGCGGATTTAATCAAAGTTACACTCCTTACTATTCATCCTCAAGGCCTATTTTTCTGGAAAATGAAGGAGTATACGTGCTGGTTAATCTACGCGGTGGTGGGGAATACGGGGAAGAATGGCACCGAGGGGGTATGCTGGAAAAGAAGCAAAACGTGTTTGATGATTTCATTGCCGCAGCCGAATGGCTGGTAGAAAATAAATATACCAATCCCCAAAAAATAGCCATCGACGGCGGAAGTAACGGCGGGCTTCTGGTAGCCGCCTGTATGCTCCAGCGTCCGGAGCTGTTCGGTGCAGTGGTCTGTGAGGCACCTCTTATCGATATGCTGAGGTATCATAAATTCACCGTGGGTAAATATTGGGTGTCCGAATTGGGAAACGCAGAAGAAAATCCGGAGCATTTCAAATTCATCTATGCCTATTCACCTTTGCATAACGTTAAGGAAGGGGTTTCCTATCCGCCTATTTTAATCACCTCAGCGGATACTGATGACCGGGTAGTACCTGCACATGCGAAAAAATTCGCAGCTGCTCTGCAGACTAAGTCAACCGGAGATAATCCTGTCTTGCTCAGGGTGGAAACCAAAGCCGGGCATGGGCAAGGGAAACCTACCTCTAAAAGAATTGATGAATCGAGTGATATCTATACGTTTCTGTTCAAGATATTAGGGATGAGCATAAAATAATAGTGGTATCTTTTTCTTTGTGTAACTGAAGACTTTAAGGTCTTGGGATTTACCTTTACTCAAAACTTGTTTTTCTACGGAAATACCTATATAGATTAATCGAAGGGATGATTATGGCAAGATATCATATGCATAATAGAGATAAAGAGATTAAGGATCAAAGTGTTTTGAAAGAGATATTAAAACAGGGAAAGTATGCAGTGGTTTCGATGTGTAGAGGCAAAGAACCTTACCTGGTTGCATTGAATTACGGCTATGATAAGGACAAAAATGCCTTATATTTTCACTGCGCTCTCAAGGGTTTGAAACTTGATTTTATTAAACATAATCCCGAAGTCTGTGGAACCGTGATAGAAGATGGAGGATATGTAAAAGGTGATTGTAAGCAAGTTTATCGTTCGGTAGTCTTCTGGGGGAAAATGTTTAATATAGAAGGGATGAAGGAGAAAAAACGGGGAATAGGTGTTCTGCTAAACCATCTGGAAGGCGGGCAAGAAAAGTATAAGAAAGGTTTGCAGTCTGATGATGCGTATAAGAAAGTTGGCATATTAAGACTGGATATAAACGAGATCACAGGCAAACAAGGAGATTAAAGAATCATAAACCTGTAAACAAAAAAGACTGAATTTAAAAAAGAGCGGGTAAGCGTGAATTTAATCACCATAATATTAATAGCCTTTGGACTGGCTATGGATGCTTTTGCAGTGTCTGTTACCAGCGGGATAACCATAAAAGAACTTAAGATCAGGAATGCCTTAAAAATAGCTTTGTTCTTCGGTTTGTTTCAAGCGGTTATGCCGGTTATAGGGTGGCTGGCAGGTCTAAGCCTGAGAGCTCTTATCTCCAGTATCGATCACTGGATAGCTTTCGGGCTGCTTTTCATTGTTGGTTGTAAAATGATTTATGAATCGTTCAACCTGGCATCAGATAAGAGGACTATTAATCCCCTGGATGTTTATATCTTATTGATGCTCTCCCTTGCTACAAGCATTGATGCCTTGGCGGTAGGGGTGAGTTTTGCATTTCTTAAAGTTTCAATTGCCACCCCCGTGATAATAATTGGAGTGGTGACTTTCGGGCTGTCTTTTCTGGGAGTCTATATCGGTGACAGGTTCGGGCACTTTTTTGAGAAAAAAATTGAAATCGCAGGAGGACTTATTCTGATTGGGATTGGAATAAAGATTCTAATAGAACATCTGGTATGAGGAGTTGCTGGTTTTATATCTGAATAAAGATGATATCATAAAAAATCCTCTGGATAAGTTAACTTGAGGATCGGTTAGTAGGTTTTATAAAATTAACGAATGTATATTTAAACTTTTCAGAAAGGAGGCAGTGAAATGAGGGTTATCATAAGGATATTCGTTTCGATTCTTCTCGGGTTATTCATCTTGGTACTCTCCGGTACTATTCCCGAGCTTATGCTGTTAGGGAAATCTTATCTCCGCTTTCCCGTAACTCATACAGTAATGTTAGTTCTCTCTTTAATTTTTATTTATCTGTTCAGTAAAGGGAAATTATCCGTCTATGGTTTGAAAATGATAGAGATTAAAGGGCTAATCCAGCCTTTTATTGTGGGTTCCATTGCCGGGTTTGTTCTTGCCA
>JAOUFL010000163.1 GCA_029858245.1 Candidatus Zixiibacteriota bacterium | reverse complement strand
TTCATGCTGGATGAGGTGGATAAGATCGGACAGGATTTCCGGGGTGACCCGGCAGCAGCTTTGTTAGAGGTTCTGGATCCAGAGCAGAATCATTCATTTTCAGATCATTATTTAGAGGTTCCTTTTGACCTGTCCAGGGTGATGTTTATCACGACCGCAAATATCCTGGACCCTATACCTCCAGTGTTAAGGGACAGGATGGAAGTTCTGGAGCTCCCGGGATATACTGATCTGGAAAAGTTACAGATTGCCAGAAAATATCTTATACCAAAAGAGCTTGAAAACCATGGTTTGAAACAGGAATACTTATCTTTTAACGACCTGACACTCAAGAAAATAATAAATGATTATACCAAGGAATCAGGTTTGAGAAACTTGGACCGGGAGATTGCTACGATCTGCAGAAAGGTAGCTAAGAAAATAGCCTCTGATGAAATCAAGAAAGTTGAGATCAACTCTAAGAACCTGCATGAATATCTTGGTCCTCCGAAATTCTTCCAGGAGATAGTGGAAAGAACATCACAAATAGGGGTTGTTCCTGGATTAGCCTGGACTTCTACAGGCGGAGAAATATTGTTTGTAGAAGCTACTAAGATGAAGGGTAAAAAATCCTTAACACTTACCGGGCATCTGGGCGAGGTAATGAAAGAATCCGCTCAAACTGCTCTCTCTTATATACGCTCTACTTCCAAAAGATGG
Source organism: Candidatus Zixiibacteriota bacterium (assembly GCA_029858245.1). Classification (GTDB taxonomy): domain Bacteria; phylum Zixibacteria; class MSB-5A5; order MSB-5A5; family RBG-16-43-9; genus JAOUFL01. The sequence goes on along the minus strand of JAOUFL010000163.1, from coordinate 4,791 downwards.
GGAATCGCTGAGGATTTCTTTGAGAAATATGATATCCACGTGCACGTTCCTGCTGGCTCTATTCCCAAAGACGGACCTTCCGCAGGAATTACTATGGCATCTGCCATTACTTCTCTTCTTACTGAGCGTCCGGTCAAACCCTATTTAGCTATGAGCGGGGAGATTACCCTTAGAGGGCAGGTTTTACCCATAGGCGGGTTAAAAGAGAAATCCCTGGCTGCTTACAGAGCAGGGATAAAAATGGTTATTTTATCCAAGCATAACCAGAAAGACCTGGAGGAGATTCCAGAGGAGATCAAAAAGAAGGTAAAGTTCGTTTTCGTAGAAACCGTAGCTGAGGTTTTAAAGATAGCACTAGATAAGAGGAAAAAAAGTAAGAAGTGAGACGTAAGACGTAAGACGTAAGATGGTAGGGGCGACCCGGCAGTGCGACAAGCTCACTGCTCTGAGCAAAGTCGAAGAGTGGTTCGCCCTTTTTTATTTCTCCAAAAAGAATGTCATTGCGAGCCGAAAGCGAAGCAATCTGTTTACATAATCATAGACGGATTGCTTCGTCTCCCGTATTTGGCGGGATCCTGCAATGGCACCTGTTAGTTTTAGGGACAGCCCTTCCTTCGACTTTGCTCAGGACAGTGAGCCTGTCCGAGCCGTGTGGCTGTCCATTCTTTTATTCGGAGTGAAAATACCTCACAGTTGATTAGCTTGATTAAGCTGATAAATCCCTTTTAAATATCCGTTTGTTGTTACAGGAATTTGAATTCCTGCTTCATTAAGTAATAGTTCGGGAATTCCAATTCCCGAACTAACAGGCTTCCAGCCTGTTTAGAACAGACAGGAATGTCTGTCCTACCTTTATCTTCCAAGCCGCAAAATTACAACTATTTCACTTGACAATTAAAGTTTTTTACTTTAAAATTTAAGAAAGCAGAATTGAATATTTGTCTTTCCCATAGAAGAAAGAATTCTTTTAGTTTTTAAGGATTCTTCGGATTATCTTTTAAGCGAGGGGGAAATAGAGATTCAAATCAAAAAGAGAGATTCTTTTCTTCTTAATTATAACTTATTTAAGGAGGTGATATTAAAAAATTTCATTTGAGTGTAAAGCCTCAAGGTCTTGAGACTTCAACCTTGCAAAAAATGATTCGTAGTGCGACCCTTCAGGGTCGCACTACGAAAAAATTACACAAGCCGTGTCTGTCGAGTCCCCTGACCCGACAGAATCCACCGCCAGGTCAGGGGACCTGGCGGGCACAAACGAAACCATCATTGCCAGCCCATTTGGGCGAAGCAATCCGTTTAGTATAGAGATAGCTTCGTCTCCCGCCGTTGGCGGGATCCTCGCAATGACAATAAGATAAGGAGGTTAAAAATGAAAGCTGTAAAAATTTTGTTAGTTTGTCTGGTTGCAATCCTTTTTATCTCAACTCTGGCTTATGCCGAAGTTCCTAAGATGATTAACTACCAGGGGAAAATAACCAGACCAAGCGGAGCTTTGGTTGATACCACAACTTCGGTGGTATTCTCCATCTATGCAGACAGCATCGGCGGAACTGCCTTATGGACGGAAACTCAAACCTCAGTTGGTGTTCAATATGGGGTTTTCAGTGTTTTGTTGGGAAGTGTAACTCCTATTCCGGATTCGGTTTTTGATGGGAATGTGAGGTATTTGGGGGTAAAAGTAGGAAATGACTCTGAGATGACGCCGAGAAGAACAATTGTCAGCGTTGGATATGCTTTTAAATCGGACCATACGGATACTGCAGAGTATGCCAAAGCCGCTCCCGCAATGCCAGATGCGGATTGGGTTATTGATGGGAATGATATATATCATGTACCGGGAAATGTTGGCATCGGGACGACGAACCCAGCATATAAGCTGGACGTAAATGGGGATATTCGGTCGCTTGGAACTATCTATGGCAACGTCATCAGTTCCATCAATTCTGACATGGTGGATGGTTATCATGCTGGAAATGCATCAGGACAGGTGTCTGTTAGTAATGGTGTCATATGCACTAATTTAAATTCAGATTTGGTGGATGGTAATCATTACAACTCAAACTGGCCAACAACATTAACCAATGTTCGCAGTGCTTGTTCAAATGACTTCCATAATATTGGAGGGACAGATGATGATGTTCCGGATAACGATGCGGAAGTTCCAGATGATATCTCTGTCAATAATGGTCGTTTATTTGCTCCTTCAGGAAGCGGTAATGTCGGCATCGGGATAACTATTCCAAATGAGCAACTTGAAATATCCGGAAACCTTAGATTGCCAACTACGACATCAACAGCAGGCATAATTAAGGCTGGAGCAGACAGATTTATCCATAATTACGGTACACGCAATACCTTTGTGGGAGTAAATGCCGGCAATTTGACCATGACCGGTAATGCCAACGCTGCTAATGGTTATATGTCACTTAATTCCAACACCTCTGGCTATCAGAACACCGCTAATGGTTGTTATGCACTTTCTTCCAATACCACAGGCGATTACAACACCGCTAATGGTTGGGGGGCACTTTATTCCAACACCTCTGGCTATCAGAACACCGCTAATGGTATGGAGGCACTTTATTTCGACACCACAGGCTATCGCAACACCGCTAATGGTCATCGGGCACTTTATTCCAACACCACAGGCAGTAATAACACAGCCCTGGGCTGTCAAGCTGATGTTTCGTCGGGTAACCTCACCAACGCCACTGCCATAGGGTATGGCGCAGTTGTTGATGCGAGCAACAAAGTGAGAATTGGCAATAGTAGTGTTACTGTAATTGAGGGACAGGTGAACTGGTCTACGCCTTCCGACGCAAGAATGAAAACAAACGTGCAGGAAAGCCATCTGGGTCTTGATTTTATCCTTAAACTGAGGCCTATTACCTACAGTTCCCTTGCAGGGGGTCAGGAAAACATCACCTACACTGGATTGATTGCCCAAGAGGTGGAAAAGGCATTGCAGGAAATCGGGACCGATTTTAGCGGGTTGGACAAGCCCAAAAACGAAGATGGTTTTTATCAATTACGATATGCCGAATTTGTTATGCCCTTGATAAAAGCTATCCAAGACCAGCAGGAGCAAATCAAGACATTAAAGCAAAGGATAGAGGAGCTTGAGAAGAAGTAGGGAATAGTATGCCGAACAAGCCGACGGAATACGAAACTTCTGGGATAAACACAGAAGCTACGAAAGAAAGAAAAAAAACAGGAGGCTCTAAAATGAATAAATGTAATATCATTAAATTCCCATTCTTTTTTCTGCTAATTTTTCTTTTTACCGGCTTTAGTCTTTACACCCGATCCCAAAGCCAAAACTATAAAATCTTCACCGATGTTTTAGATGAGTTCGGGGGAAGAGCAGAATCGGATAGCTTTCTTTTGCGGATAAGCTCTGGTGGACAGACGGGAGTTGCGGGGATATCAGAAGATAAAAACTATTTCGGTTTACAGGGATATGTTCATACCGCTGCATTTGTGCATGGAGATAATAATGCGGACGGTGGTGTTTCTGTTTCCGATGTAGTCTATGAGATTAATTTTCTTTTTAAAGGAGGGCCTAAACCTATACCATCTGAGGTAGGGGATGTGAACTGCGATAATACAAGCAGTGTATCGGATGTAGTTTATACCATTAACTTCCTTTTCAAAGGCGGTCCTAAACCGTGTAATTTGTGATTATTTTTGACCTCACTCCCGCCTCTGGCGGGATTTCCACCCTAACCCTCACCTCAGAGGAGAGGGGAAAATTTGTAGGGGCGAGGTTTCCTCGCCCACTATAGGGCTGGGTGACCCAGCCCCTACTGTCAAAGCATCTCACAGCAGATTAATTTGATTAAGCAGATAAATCCTTTTTGAATGGCTTTTCAATCTCACCGTTAAGGCAGGAATTTGAATTCCTGCTTCATTAAGTGATAGTTCGGGAATTCCAATTCCCGAACTAACAATAAATCCGTTTTATCTGCCGTGAATAATTTTTTCCTTTCCTTTTCACAAATCATTCATTAAATTCCAAAAGCTTAATAAAAATCTTTAGAGTTATGCAGGAAAACTATCAGATAAGAATAAAGGAGCTGCCTGAGGAGCAGAAACCCAGAGAGAAACTGATAAAATATGGGCCTGATGTCCTAAGGAATGGAGAGCTTCTTTCCATTATTTTGAATACCGGATATAAAGGTTTGAATGTCATAGAATTATCCGAAAGGATTATCCGGGATTATGGCTCAAAAGCTATCTCCCAGGAAAAGGATGTTAACAGGTTAATGATGACTTTAGGAATTCCTCAGGTTAAAGCCTGTCAGATTGTTGCCACATTTGAACTGGGCAGAAGATTTTTTTTGGAGGATAAAGGCAGAATTCCAACCATCAGGACTCCAGAAGATGTATATAAATATTTGGAGGAGATGAAAAAATTACAAAAGGAACAATTTCGAGGTTTATATCTGAATATCAGAAATCGCCTGATTCATGATGAGGTTATCTCCATCGGGAGCTTAACTTTTAACATAGTTCAACCCAGAGAGGTTTTTAGACCGGCAATCGAATATGGAGCTGCAGCTTTGATTATAGCTCATAACCATCCCTCTGGTGATCCAGACCCCTCGGAAGACGATCTGAAGGTAACCCGAAAAATAGTTGAAGTTGGAAAGATTATGGAGATAGATGTCCTGGATCATCTGATTATCGGAAATGAGAGTTATGTGAGTTTAAAGGAGAAGAATTTGATGTAATTTTGGAGTGTGTCATCTGTGACTATGCCCTGAATTCCCTCTCCCCTCGTGGGGGAGG
>JAOUFL010000005.1 GCA_029858245.1 Candidatus Zixiibacteriota bacterium | reverse complement strand
GATGAGGAGATTGAATAATTCCACAAATAACTCGTGGATACATTCTTACTCTAGCACTCTCATCTGGTAAGTATAGATATTCATCCTTTTCCCCCGGGCAAAGCCGATGAGGGTTATCCCTAATCTATGGGCTAACTCGAGCGCCAGGCTGGTAACTGCGGAGCGGGAAACAATCAAGTTGATTTTTGCCCTGTGGGCTTTGAGCAGAATATCTGACGAGATTCTCCCGCTGGTGAGCAATAACTTATCCTGCAGGGGAATTTTTTTGAGTAGGCACTCTCCAAAGATTTTATCCACCGCATTGTGTCTTCCTATGTCTTCCTTGAAAAGCAGGATTTTTTCTTTATTCGCCAAAGCTGAACTGTGAGTTCCACCGGTCGCTTTGAAAACAGAGGATTTGAGTTCAAACTTCTTCATAAGTTTTATAATTTCCTTTGAGCTCAAGGTGAATTCCAGATTTATCAGAACATCTTCCAAAAGGTTTAGGTCCTCGATTTTCAGAAAGCTTTTATTCTTCCCGCAGCCGGAGGTAAAGGTCTGGTCCTGCAAAATATGCCCGGAGATTTTTATTTTCTTTCTGGAGAAAACCTTGACCTCTTCTTTCGGTGAATTATATGCTATTCTTTTTATATCTCCGCTGTTCTTGATAAAACCCTCGGAGAAAAGAAAGCCTGCTGCAAGATATTTTTGCTCCTGAGGGGTACACATCAGAGTGGCAATCTTCTGGTTATTCAGATAAATAGTAAGTGGTTTTTCTGCCACCACCTCATCCTTCGAGGCGTTCTTCACACCATCAAATATTTTGATGATCGGGTAAGTCTTCGTATTCTTTTTTTTCACTTTAGCTGCCATAATCTGTTTTGCGTTTTAAAAATAATTCCTTTGCTTTTTTAAAATCCTCTTGGCGGTTGATGTTTATAAGGCTGCGATGGTAACGGTCAAATTTGTCAAGTTCCTTAGGGGTGATCCTTTTTACCTTCAGCTTTTTCAGAATATTCTGAATCTTCAAGTCATTTTTCAAAAGATGAGAGAATATAACCGGAAGGCAATTTTTGGAGTAACGGGCAAAAAGGGGTTCTGCTTTCCCCTCAATTTCAGGTATAACCACATCATATTCTTCCGGCTGTCGGAGGATATATTTAATCAACTTCATCTGGGGAAAAGGCATATCGCAGGCGATAATAAAACCAGATTGATTAGAGGAGTAACAAAGTCCGGTGAAAATTCCGGCAAGCGGACCTTTACCTTTTAAAAGGTCCTCTACCAGTTTGGTTCCGAAATTCTGGTAAGAAATAGGATTATTGGTTACGATTATTATTTCCGGGAAAATTTTTTTAAAAAGGGAAAGGGTATGCTGAATAAGACAAGTTCCCGTTTTAAGCTGAAGGAAAGCTTTCTCAGTCCCTATTCGACTGTTTTTCCCTCCAGCCAAGATTATCCCGGTGGTTTTCATTTAAAACTCTACTTCCAGACCTCCGTATAAAGTCCTACCTGGCATGGGTAATCCATATTCGGTCTGATAATCTTTATCCAGAATGTTATCCAGATCAAAAGAGAGAACGATATTCTTACACAAAGATTGGTTAAGTTTTGCATTTATCAGGGTATAATCAGACAATTTGTAATCGTATCCCTCATCATCCAGATAAGATCTTTTAGCAACATAAGTTGCAGCTAAACTCAAGCTTAATCCGAATTGAAAGTTATACTCTCCTTGTAATCTCACTCTGTGTTGAGGGCGATATTCCAATTTATCGCTTACTCTATCACTCGAAAGGTTTCTTGCTCTTAAATAGTAATAGCTTCCCACAAGAGTTGTGTTTTTTAATGGCTTCAGAGTAGTCATAAACTCTGCTCCGAAAAAACGAGCTTTTGCCACGTTATCCAACTGGAATGTATCTGGAGATATCGCCAACTTCTCCACAATAAGATCAGCTACCTCGCTATCAAAAAAAACAAGCTCTGATTTGCCCCAGGAGGAAAAAGCATATCTTGTTCCAATCTCGAAATTGAATGCGGATTCTTCCTTCAAATCAGGGTTGGGGATATTACGACCTGCATATCCGGAGTATAGCTCTTTCAAGGTTGGAAATCTGGTCCTGCGACCTGCGGAACCGAATATCTCCAGCTCAGGTGAAAAAACACGCAAAATTCCCAGGCGCCCGTCCAGCGTGATTACATCATCTCTTAACGGTTGCTCATGAGCATAAACCGGACGCAACACATTTAAGCTTAAACCAGAAGAGAAAGCGTAGCTGTTTTGGATTTTAAGCTCATGTTCAGCGCCTAAGGTGTAGGTATCCATTTTATATTTTTCCCATTCTTCTCCTCGATTACCCTGTTCTCTATGTACATCTCTTTTATAATTTATTCCGAAAGTCAATTCGTTCGCTTCGGAGAAATTATGAGCAAGAAAAATATTTGAACCGAATGAGTAATCATCGTAGGTGGAATGAAAAGCCCTTCTTCCCGTCTGGGTAGTGTAGGTGGCATCATCATAGCCATCCAACACATTGTCATATTTATCATAGAATAAAATAGCTTTTATAAGAGACGATTCTCCAATCCTCTGAAGAGAGGATAAATTCAGAATCCACTTACTCCAGGTGGGGAATTTCCAGTATCGGGGTCGTTCTTCAGCATAGATAATCGGAGGGACACCCTTTTCGTTATCTATGAATGAAAATGAAACAGAGGTGTGGTGGTCCCGATCAGGATGATAAGTGATCTTAGCGAAAAGATCCGTCTTTTTATAGTAGCTGTTCTCCCTTCTATCACCATCCTCGATCTCGGTTGAGCCGAAATCATCGGATAAAGAAAAATAATCCTGTCTCTGGTGTCCCGCAAGCAGGAGAAATCCAAACTTTTCCAGGGAAAAACTCTGTTGTAAAGAATAATTTTGCATTTCTCCGCTTCCCCAAAAGAGCCTTAATCTTGATTTTCTCTTCTCAAGCATTGAAGTCAAAATGTTTATAGAGCCTCCCAGAGAGTTTGGTCCATAGAGGACTGAGGAATTCCCGGGGGTTATAGTTATCTTTCCTATTGAGGTAACTGGAATCTGTCCTAAGTCCACCAAACCATCATAGGGAACATAAATCGGAACGCCGTCCAACATCACCGAGATCTGTCTCTGTTCTACTCCACGGAGCTGGACCATCATCTCGTTTCTCGAGCCTACGCTCATATATGACCCTAAAGTCAGATCAATAGCCTGGGCTACATTCAAAACACCCTCTCTTCGAATCTCATTAAAGTTGATCTCCCTTAAGGCGCTGGAAGCCACAGTAGCACCTTTCTTGGCAGAGACCACCACCTCTCCTAAATAGTAAACCCGAAGAGAGTCAGCAGCAGAGGGTTTATCCGCAAAAACACTGCTTGAGCTTCCTAATAAAAGTAGAAAAAACAATGAGTACAAAAAGAACTTTCTACATATGTCAAAAACTTTTAAAGCCTTCTTAATCAATTTATCTCCTTTAAACGTTTATCCAAAAAATCTGCCAATTGCTCTATTTGCTCCAAAGAGAAAACCGGAACTGAATAACCCGACTTTTTACTGCATACCAGAGCGATTAAATTATCTTTGGCACTACATAAAGGCTCTGTATCCTTAGAAGAATCTAAAATCTCAATCTTGGGAAAAGATGAGTTTTTGAATCCTTCTCCAAGGATTAAATCGTAATCTTGGAAAAAAAGCTTGAAAAGCTCTTGTGGTTCTTTTCTCCTCAAATCAGAGGAAAAAAGTGCTATGTTATCAGGCGATAAAACCAGGGTCGTTCCTGCACCTGCCTGTGTATGCCTGAAAGAGTCTTTTCCCGGAGTGTCGAACTGGTGGCTCATTGTGGTATATTTTATAGTCCCCACTTTGTAGCCTCTTTTCTTAAACTCCGGGACCAGTTTTTCCACCAGAGTGGTCTTCCCCCTTTTTTTCCTCCCTACAACCAAAAGAATGTGCATATGGTTTCAAAATATAGAGACGCATAAACATCCGTCACTATTATCTAAAATATTTTTAAGGTTTAAGTAAAATTTTAATCTCAATCTTCTCCGGCTCATCGTCCAATTTCAAAGATGAGACCATACCCCAGATTGTATTACCTATGATGTTATTGGCAAAAGGATTTAAAGTAATCTCTTTGCCATTCACTTTCAGTTCAACTTTTTTAAACACTTTTTCCATCTCTTCTCCCTTTTAAAAAAGGGTATGGTTTTTGAAAAGCCATACCCTTTTTTTAAAGATTTTAGTCTTAGCGATAAAGCGCAAACCCGGAAATCCAGCAACCCAGGGAAACGACAAGAGTTGCAATCCCATAAGCTTTTGCTTTAAGTGCCTGCCATTGGCCAAAAACCGGGGCAAAAGATCTCCCCAGAGCAAAACCTATATTGATGAAAAAGAAACACAGTATAGCCGCATAAGTACCTTCGATAAAGGTATAACTGATAACTCCGGAAAAACCCTTCTCCACCCAGAAGGGATTTAGCACTAAGTAGGTTTCGATGAGCGAAAATAGAGCGTAATTCACATACATGGATAAGAAACCTACTGTCCCCAGAGAAAACCATGTGGAAAGATTTCGCTTCTGAGCATAAGAGAAGGCAACTTCTAAGACCATACCCTGAACAATAACCGCAGTTACCTGACAGAAAAATATCTGTGGAAGGGTCAAGAATTTAAATCCTGCAGCAACAAGCCCCATCAGGAAAGTAGTGCCTCGGTGTGGAAATAGAATCCTTGCTGCTCCCAAGACTAATATCCCGGTGGCTGCTAAAAAGGGAGACTTTAAAGGAAAACCTAAAGAACTCATGCTATTTATTCCCAAAGCCTCAAGACCTCCCCAGATAGATCCAAAAAGGACTATTCCCAGGAGCAGTTTCTTTTTATCCTTCATAGTCTCTATTCTCCTTTCTAAAATGTAATCTGCACCTGAGCTACCATCAGGTCATTACCAACATTCACAACTCCCTGCTCCATCTTGTGAATATAGTTCAGATAGAACATAGAATTTATTCCCTCGAGATAGTAATTCACCCCTGCGGTAAACCAGGATTCAGCATCATCATCTACATCTGTGTCGGGGTCGTGGAAATCATAACGTGCCAGTAATTCCACCTGCGGAATCGGTTGAACTCCAAAGTGAAAGAAAAAAGCCTGAGCATCAGTAGTAGACACACTATCGATGTGGTTATCGTAGAGGTAATCGCTGGTAGCTACCAGGAACTCGCCTCTGAACTTCAGAGTAACATCATCCGTTGCCTTATAATCGACTTTGGCAAAACCGCCAAAACGATTTCTTTTAAGCGTCCCTTCTTCTGGTGATAAACCCCAGCCAGGGGAAGCGCTGCCGATCCAGGCATAACCGCCGAACAGTAATTTAGCCTGCTCCACAGAAGGATGGACATCCGCTCTTAACAGTAAATCCTTGGCATCATTGTCGTCCGAAAAATTGTTTGCGGGGTATCCATTGAAAATTCCCAAGTTGAAATCCACATAATCCGTTTTCGTGGTGGTCTGAATCCCGACCTGCCGCCACACGGCAAATCTCTGAGTGGTTAAGGGATAATTGATCATCTCCAGCAGAGCAGTGGAAACTGGCATATAAAGTGTAAAATTCGGGAGGAATCTGCCCACTGCGATCTCAGTCTTGGGAATATAGAAGAACTGCGCTTTGTAGTCTAAAATGCTTGGAGTTCCATTGGTTTCTGTCTGGACGAAGTATTTAACCTTGTCTGGAACAATATCTCCCCAGAAAAGAAAGCGAGCTCGGTTCAGGGTGAACGCATTCATTCCCTCATCATCTTCCACGTGGAAGGTAAATCCTGCCTGGAGAATACCGCCAATTTTAAGAGTCCCTTTTCCGACTTTAACCTCTACCATTTCCGCAGAAGCTAAGCTTGAAACAAATAAAGAAAACAGTATCCCGGTTAGAACCACAAATAAAATTCTTTTCATTAGGGCTATCCCTCCTCTTTCGTTGAAGTTATAGTATTCCGCTCTTTCACTTGTTTTACTTTAGCGATTACCATACCCACAATAGCTGCAGTTAAGGTTAATTTCCCAAAGGGCTTCAAAAGCTCCCGGAAGAATCCTAAATCCTCCGAGACCTTTGGGTCCTTGGGGAGGTCGGGATAGAAATTAATAGGCTCAGGTAAGACATAGATTTTATGAGTTCCGGTTCCCAGCTCTTTCTCCCCGTAGATTTGCGGTTCTCTACCCTTTGCTATCAGTCTTTCTTTTGCCTGCTGAGCTAATTCCTTTATCTGGACATAATCCCCAAAAGTTATCGCTCCAGTGGGACAGGCTTTGGCACAGGCAGGTTGTAAGCCATTGGTTACCCGATCCACGCAAAAGGTACATTTGGAAGATTTCCCTACGTTGTCATCAATCTGAGGAATATTCCAGGGGCAGTATTCGTGACAGGCACCGCAGCCAATACATAGCTCCTTGTTAACATAGACTATCCCCTGTTCTTTCAGATGGGTCATTGCCTTCTCCGGTTCTACCGGACAAGCCTTGACGCAGGCAGGGTCAACGCAGTGCATGCAGCGCTGAACCCTGAAGAGCCATCTCAGTTTTTTATTCCTTTCCACCTCATAGAATTTGACCAGGGTATAAGTCTTAGGTGACAGACCTATGGGATTCTGGTAACCACCTGTTGCTGCAAAAAAGGTAGTCTGCTCTGCCGGAAGCTCGTTCCACTGTTTGCAGGCTACCTGACAGGCACGACAGGCTATGCACTTCTCCATATCGAAAAGTATCCCTTTTTCTACCATATTATCCCACCTCCTTTCTTATTTCGCAGAGAAATGCTTTATATTCGGGTATCATAGTATTGGCATCCCCTACATGCGGGGTAAGACAGTTAGCACTGCACCCTCGGGCTAAGCCTTTATATCCGAAATGCCAGGGCAAGCCGATTTGCTCATAGAATTTACCATTTAACTTGAATGGTTTAAGCCTGTCAGTAACTACGGCATAAGCAGATATACTTCCACGAGCTGTTAGAATTTGAACCTTTTCCCCGTGTTTTATGTTCCTATCCTTAGCCAGGGATTTACTCATCTCCACGAACATATCTGGCATCAACTCCACCAGCCAGGGATTATTTCGTGTCATCTGCCCTGCTTGCCAGTGCTCGGTTACCCGATAGGTGGTGGCTATTATCGGATAATTATCAACCGTTCCTATCTGTTCGGGTGACCAGATTTTGATAGTGGGGTTGTTTTGCTGGCTTGACATTAGATTTTTCACCGGGCCTTCCAGAGGTTCATAATGTTCGGGGAATGGACCATCAGCCAGACCTGAGCCAAAAAGGCGTGCCACACCCTCGGTTCGCATGATGAAAGCGTATTTCTCACCCGGTGGCCAGGCACCATCAGGTACATCTCCCACCCATTTCTTCTCCTCTGCGTTCCATTTAATTACCCACTTTTGAGGAGCATAGGGGTTCCCCTGCATATCACAGGAAGCTCTATTGTATATAATTCTGCGGTTGACCGGCCAGGCCCAGGCCCATTTGGGATAAAGCCCGATATTACTGGGTACATCTGCCAGCTCACGTCGAGCAGCCATGTTCCCGTCTTCAGTATAGCTGGCACAGTAAATCCAGCATCCAGAAGAAGTGCTTCCGTCATCCATCAATTTGGCAAAACCCGGGAGAAGTTTCCCGGTGGTCAAATCGTAACCGTTTATCTCTTTAGCCACCAGATGGACATCCGGCTCTTCTCCCTCTCCATAATTCCAGTTGAGTTTCATCAGTGGTTCAGGAAATTTTCCTCCTTCTTTCTCATACAGATTCTTCAGCTCCTTAAAGAAACAGTCCAGAATCCACAGGTCGGATTTAGCCTCTCCAAGTGGATGAACTGCAGCATAGCGCCACTGCATCCAGCGAGAGCTGTTGGATATGCTTCCCTCTTTTTCCACTGAGGAAGCTGCTGGTAACATAAACACCTCAGTCTTTATCTTCTTCGGGTCGATCCCCTCTTCCATCCAGAAAGAAGCGGTCTCTGTCTCCCATAAATCCGCTGCTACTAACCAATCAAGATTCTGAAGAGCTTTTTTCTCCTTGTTGGCATTGGGACCACCCACAGCTGGATTCTGACCCATAGCTATAAGGCCCTTTATCACTCCCTTGTACATAGCCTCAAACAGAGAGATATGGGAATAATCTGCAGAGACTTTGGGAAGATAGGAATAGCAGAATTCATTTTCCTTTTGGGCATTCTTGCCCCAATAAGCTTTGAGCAGACTGACCATATACTTTGGAGTGTTCTGCCACCAGTTAGCACTCTTGGGGTCGTTCCACTTTGGGGTCCAGGCTTCAAGGTATTCGGATAAGGTCTGGTTTTCTACTCGCGGTGTCTTTAGGTAGCCAGGTAAAATGTGAAACAGAATACCATAGTCAGTCGAACCCTGCACATTGGATTCACCCCTCATCGCATCGATTCCGCCTCCTGCTACCCCGATGTTTCCTAAAAGGAGCTGGAGAATAGCATAGGTTCTAATGTTCTGCGTTCCCACGGTATGCTGGGTAGTTCCCATGGCATACATTATAACTCCGGATTTATCTCTGTCTCTAGTTGCTCCATAGGTCTTTGCTACTTCTATAATGAGTTCTTTGGGTGTTCCGGTAATTTTGGAAACCAGGTCCAGATTATAGCGAGAGAGATGTTTTTTCAAAAGCTGAAAAACGCAGTTCGGATCCTGGAGTGTATTATCTTTTTTAGGAAGACCATTTTCATCCAACTGATAAACCCAGGTTTTCTTATCATATCTTCTTTGCTCAGGAACATATCCCGTGAATAACCCATCCTTGAATCCATACTCGGGACTTACCAGGAAAGTGGCATTGGTGTGGTCAATCAAATATTCCTGATTGTAGAGTTTATTCTCCAGGATATAGTTGGTTACCCCATTTATAAAGGCAATGTCTGTTCCTGACCTCAAGGGTACGTAGATATCTGCCCGGGCAGAAGTGCGTGTGAATCTCGGGTCAATGCTTATCAGCTTGGCTCCATTCTCCATCGCCTTGCTTACCCACTTGAAAGATATAGGATGGTTCTCCGCTGCATTGGAGCCGATGATCATAACGCAATCCGAATTCTTGATATCATTCCAGGCATTGGTCATAGCCCCTCTCCCCAATGTTTCCGCCAAACTGGCGACTGTGGGAGAGTGTCATATACGCGCCTGGTGCTCTAAATACACTACACCCAGGGCACGGGCTAATTTGCTCCAGAGGTAACATTCTTCATTATCCAAAGCTGCTCCACCTAAACAGGCAATCGATTCAGTTCGATTAACTACCCTCCCTTCTTTATCTTTTTCCATCCAGTTCTCATCCCTGGTTTTCTTTATCTTTTTAGCGATTTCTGGAAGAGCCCAATCCCAGGTCTTCTCTTCCCACTTGTTGCTATAAGGAGCGCGATAAAGTATTTTGGTCATCCTTCTTTCGTTGTTGGCTACCTGTATCAGCGCCTGCCCTTTGGGACACAAAGAACCTTGATTAATGGGATGGTCAGGATCGCCCTCAATATTGATTATCTTGCCGTTGCTTACCGAGACTATCTGTCCGCATCCCACCCCGCAATAAGGGCAGATTGTTGTGCTTTCCTTGGCATACCTGATTTTCAAATCCGGTATCTGGGCAATAGCTTTCTTATGAGAGATACTAAATGTTCCTATGATAGCTCCGCTGGCGCTTGCCCCGGTTATCTTTAAAAATCCTCTTCTCGAAATTCCCATTAAATTTTTCCACCTCCTTATATATTTTTATTTTTATTTTTTTTCTGGTTTGGCTTCTATCCCTTCCTCGTAGATCTCATTTAGCATTTTCATCGAGTTCTGAATTTTCTGAATTTCCTCCGGGGAGATGTTTGACCCTTTTTTCTTCGACATCCTATTGATGATTTTATTCATCTCAGCATCATCCTTAGTCTGATGAGCTATAACCACTTTATCGAGCGAATGACAGGTGGCGCATTTCTCCTGAAAGATTTCTTTGTGAGGCTCTACGCTGGGCATCAGAGTAAAACTCTTCTCGATCTCTTTCATGCTTTCTTCTGACAACTTAATCCCGGCTTTGTCATGCATATCCTTGATCATATTTTCCAATTCCACTCGAACCCTTTCCAGTGAATGACAAACCGAGCATCTCTGTTCGAAAGCAGTTGGGATTTTGGCTTTTTCTTCTGATCCGGTTTTCTCGGATTCCCTTACTTGTGAAAACACCAGAGTAAATCCGAGGAAAAGAAGCAAAAATAGCAGGTAAAAGCTTCTGTTCTTAATCCGCACCGGTATCACCTCCTTCTCTCATTATTTTAAATTTCACTTTGCTTTCTTCATTTTAAATACGTGAAATATTTCACAAATATGCACATAAAGAATCACTCTTAAACCCGCTTCTGGACAGATAAGGATGAGTAACCATCCCTTTCTGCTAAAAGGTCTAAAAATAAAGTTTGCATGCTCTCCCGGTAGAGTGAAAGTTCGTTCGGGTGAGGCATTTTTCTCTGGTCTATGGTTTTTATATAGCTTTTGCACTTATCGCAGACATCTACCCTATAAAAGTCTTTTTCCTCTGTGAAAAAATACCTTAAACTCTTCTGGTCCTCATTCGAACAAAAAGGACATTTCAGTCTCATAAAGCTCCACTGGGTTTCACAGAATTGACACCAAAGAATTCTTTTCCCGTCCTCTTTTCTGAGATAAGAGAGAGCAGCGGGACTTCCACAGACCGGACAAAAACCTTTTCCCCAGTTATCCAGATCCAATTTATCTTTAAGAACTTCTGCGTAAAGCTCATAAACCGGTTTTCCTAATTCCAAACCCAGAAAATAAAGCTCCTCTTTTTCGACACCTGTTTTTTTAGCTAAATTATCCAGGTAGTTCCAGTCTGAGTTGTAAACTTTTTTTACCAAAACCTCCAGATGCACGTATTTCTTCCTTAAACCATCCTGGAGATTTTCAGCTACACTCTCCCCTGTAAATTCCTTTAAGACAAGAATTACCTTTTCAGCATAGTTTTCAAGCCATAATCTATCCATCTCTATCCTGTTCAAATCAATTTGATGCTTATTCTTTATTGTAGAGATATTGGAAGGTATTATTTTCATTATATTTCTGTAGCTCTTTTTGGCTTCTGCTTTTATTTTTTCTATCTCATTTAAAAAAGTATCTGTCATTTAAACCCTCGAAAGGTGTATATAAATAATATACATCTTGTTGAGTGTATTATAGTTACATCAGGTGCATAAGTAATATTAACAAATCAATTTGTCAACAAAAAAAACGAATTTTAAGATAAATTTTAAATCTCGACAAAAGAAAAATTCTTACTTTCTAAAAAAAAGCCCTAATTAATGAAATAACAACTGCTTAATGTTGCACTATTTTGAATTTCTCGCTTTCACCAGGTTTTCGAACTGTTCTTTGGTTATGGGGCTGCAATAACCTGAATAGTTCAATAAAGGTTCCTCGGGATTCTTAAGAGGAACCCAGGTGGTATCTTTTCGATCCAGATATACAAGATTCCACTTCATACCCTTGGTGAAGTGTACGTCAGGATTATCCTTTTCCATTTCCCCGTGGCACCTATGACAAATTTGTGGAGCTTTAGCTACTTCGCTCGAATAAGTAGATATCCCGTCAACTTCCTTCAAATGGCAAACATCACAACTTTGCACGTGACACTTCGAATTAAGACAGCCGAGTTCCGAAGCGGTCATTCCTGTTATCCTCTCTATACCACCTTGTTCTTTGGAATACAAATATTCTATCCCCTTATTGGTATAATGTAGACTTTTCTGATAGAAGTTTTCCTGAGGAATTGGTTTCTGTTCCTGGCTAACTGCAAAAATATTAAAAAGCATTAGAAAAACAATAAAAAATAAAGTGAGAATGAAACTAAATTTTTTCATAACTTACCTCCTTAATTATGATATGGAACCATTAAAATAAAATTATTGTTTTTGTCAAGTATTTCTTATGGATACCATAATATGAATTTTATTTAAAAGTGCATTTTTAATATAATTTAACCAGGAAAGGGGAATTTCATTTCACGATAACTTGACATTTTTCACCGAATTATATAATATATTATAATAAAAAAGGATAAAATCTGAAATTATTAGGATTCAGAATGAATAAAAACTCAAAACAACTTAAAGGAAAGTCAAATCCTTCAGAAAAGACAGATAAGGTTATTCATGGTTCAAGCCTGCTAACAGACCAGGACATCTATCTCTTTAAGGAAGGAAACCATTTCAGGCTTTATGAGAAACTGGGTTCTCATTTAATGACTCTGAATAATGCTAAAGGGACGTATTTTTCGGTCTGGGCTCCTAATGCAGAGAGAGTTTCAGTTATTGGTGATTTCAATGGCTGGAACCGTCAGTCACACCCTTTAGGGGTAAGATGGGATGGCTCAGGAATATGGGAGGGTTTTATTCCAGGTGTGGGGAAAGGAGCACTTTATAAATACCATATCAAATCAAAATATCATAACTATAAAGTGGATAAAGGTGATCCGTTTGCTTTTTGCTGGGAGATTTCACCCAAAACAGCTTCTGTTGTATGGGACCTGAATTTTAAGTGGAATGACCTCCGGTGGATTAATAATCGAAAAACGCCTAACCATCTCAATGCGCCTTTTTCCATTTATGAAGTTCATCTGGGTTCCTGGAGAAGAGTTGCAAAGGAGAACAACCGATTTTTATCCTATAAGGAAATCGCTCCACTATTGATTGATTATATAAAAAACACTGGTTTTACCCATGTGGAGTTTTTACCTGTGATGGAACACCCATTCTACGGTTCCTGGGGATATCAGACTTTAGGATATTTTGCTCCTACCACAAGATATGGAATGCCTGAAGATTTTATGTATCTCGTCAATCAGCTACATCACAATGGCATTGGTGTAATTCTGGACTGGGTACCTTCTCATTTTCCCTCTGATGAACATGGCATAGTATATTTCGACGGCACTCATTTATATGAACATAGCGATCCCCGAAAAGGTTTTCATCCGGATTGGAAGAGCTACATCTACAATTATGGAAGAAACGAGGTTCGGAGTTTTCTTGTCAGCAGCGCTTTGTTCTGGCTGGATAAATATCATGCTGATGGACTGAGAATTGACGCTGTGGCTTCTATGCTTTACCTGGACTATTCGAGAAAAGAGGGTGAATGGATCCCCAATGAATCTGGTGGAAGAGTTAATACTGATACTCTTGACTTCTTAAGAAAACTAAACCAGGCGGTTTACCAGAACTATCCGGATGTGCAGACCATAGCTGAGGAATCCACAGCCTGGCCTATGGTCTCCCGGCCAACTTACGTGGGAGGACTTGGTTTTGGTATGAAATGGAATATGGGCTGGATGCATGATACTCTTGATTACTTCTCAAAAGATCCCATTTATCGAAAGCACCATCATAACCAGCTGACCTTCAGTATCTGGTATGCTTTTTTTGAAAACTTTGTCCTGTCCCTTTCACATGATGAAGTTGTGCATGGTAAGGGTTCATTATTAGGGAAAATGCCCGGAGATAACTGGCAGAAATTCGCTAACTTGAGGCTTCTGCTGGGTTATATGTACACCCATCCTGGCAAGAAACTGCTTTTTATGGGCGGGGAGTTTGGCCAGTGGAAAGAGTGGGAACACGATAATAGTTTAGACTGGCATCTCCTGCAGTACCCCGTTCACCAGGGTATTCATCGCTGGGTGCGGGATTTAAATCGTTTTTACAGAAATACTCCTTGTTTGTACGAGTTAGACTTTGAATTCGCAGGTTTTAAATGGGTAGATTATGGTGACTGGGAAAATAGCATAATCAGTTTTACCAGAAAGGGCAGCTCTACAAAGGAGTTAATCCTGGTAGTATGCAATTTCACGCCAGTTCCCAGAATCAATTACCGGGTAGGCGTTCCCTGTGGAGGATTCTGGCAGGAAGTATTAAATAGCGACGCTAGGGATTACGGGGGTAGCGGTCATGGTAACTACGGAGGGATTAAAGCATCCTCTCTTCCTTCTCATGGAATGCCTCACTCGCTTTCTTTAACCTTACCGCCTCTGGGTATAATTGTTCTTAAGGGTAGCTCAGGAGAAGATTAAGAGATTCATTTATGGAGGTACAAAACCGATACAATTCTTCTTTCCCCGTCAGCACGAACTATATAATGGTTGGTAGCTAAATAACCGAAATAGTATAAAGCAAATAGTGCTGAATATATTGCATTTATTTAAGGAGGTTAATATGAAAGAAAAAATTGGAGAAACCGCGGGTAAGGTTTGGAATATTTTGAGTGAGAAAGAAGAAGTTGCTATTTCTCAGCTACCCAAAATATTAAAAGAAAAAGAACTATTAGTCTACCAGGCTCTGGGATGGCTTGCACGTGAAGATAAAATAGCGTATCAGACAAAAGGGAATAAAATAGTCATCAGGCTTTCGGAGCCTGAAAGAAAACAATAATCAGCTCTTAAATCGATATAATTTAATTGAGCTGATTTATATCTGACATTTTTATTTGCCCAGTATATATTTATATTATATGAATTTTTAAAGATGAATCATTACATTTGTATACATGCTCATTTTTACCAGCCGCCCAGAGAAAATCCCTGGCTGGAGGAAGTCGAGCTCCAGGATGCTGCTTATCCACATCATGACTGGAATTCAAGAATAACCGCGGAGTGTTACGCTCCTAATGCTTCCTCCCGTATCCTCGATTCGGATAGAAAGATAATAGATATAGTCAATAACTATTCCAGGATCAGCTTTAATTTTGGACCAACATTGCTTTCCTGGATGGAAAGACATAAGCCGGAAATCTATCAAAAGATCCTGGAAGCTGATAGAGAAAGTCAGAAAAATTTCTCCGGTCATGGTTCAGCACTTGCTCAATGTTACAATCATCTGATTATGCCTCTGGCAAACCATAAGGATAAGCTCACCCAGATAATCTGGGGAATCAGGGATTTTGAGTATCGATTTAAAAGAAAACCAGAAGGAATGTGGCTTCCGGAAACAGGTGTGGATTATGAGATTCTGGAGATTTTAGCAGAACGGGAGATTAAATTCACAATTCTTGCACCTCATCAGGTTCGCCGTATAAGAAAAATCGGTGATAATAGCTGGCAGGAAGTAAATTCCAAAGGAATCGATCCAAGACAACCATATTTGTGCAGATTACCTTCGGGGAAAAGTATAGTTTTGTTTTTTTATGATGGACCCATATCCCGGCATATAGCTTTTGGTGATCTTTTACAGAGTGGAAAAAACTTTGCTGAAAGGCTGGTAAGTGCATTTTCTGAGAATAAGGAAAGAAATGAACTCGTCCATATAGCCACAGATGGGGAAACCTACGGACATCATCACCGTTTTGGTGATATGGCTTTAGCCTATTGCCTTTATCGTATAGAAACTAATAAACTTGCGAGAATCACGATTTATGGAGAATACCTTGGGAAATATCCACCTGAATTCGAGGCGGAAATTCTGGAAAACACCTCCTGGAGTTGTGTTCATGGAGTGGAAAGATGGAAAAGCAACTGCGGATGCAGTACAGGAATGCATCCTAAATGGACCCAGACCTGGCGGGCGCTTCTAAGAAGTGCTATGGATTGGTTGAGGGATAATCTGTCAAATATTTATGTGAAACAGACTTCTGCTTATCTAAAAGACCCCTGGGAGGCAAGAGAGGCTTACATTGATGTAATCCTCGACAGGTCGAGTGCTTCCGTGAAGCGATTCTTTTCCCACAACGCTCTCAGGAAACTATCACCCGAAGAGAACGTAAAGGTTTTAAAACTTCTGGAGATGCAGCGACAATCTATGCTGATGTATACAAGCTGTGGCTGGTTCTTCGATGAAATAAGCGGAATTGAGACTACTCAGATAATGCAGTACGCCGCAAGGGCGATACAGCTTGCCAGGGAAACCAGTGATATATCATTAGAGGAATCCTTCATTAATCTTCTGGAGCGTGCTCCGAGCAATATCCCCGATTTGAAAAACGGCTCCTGGATTTATGAAAAATCAGTAAAGCCTTTGATTTTGGATCTTTCCAGAGTCGGTGCTCATCTCGCAGTCTCCTCTCTTTTTAAAGATTACTCTGATAATATGAAGATATTCTCATACGCTGCTGATATTCAATCATTTGAGAGAGAGGAATCCGGCAGGCTGAAACTTGCTATGGGGAGAGTAACTGTGCGTTCAGATATCACCTGGGAGGAAAAGAAACTGTATTTTGCTGTTATCTATCTTGGAGACCATAATATCATTGGCGGAGTGGATGAGTTTAAAGATATGGAATCCTTTTCGCTTATGCATCATGAAATAAAAAATGCCTTCGGCAAGACTGACTTCTCTGAGGTCATACGTTTAATTGATAAGCATTTTAGTGGTTTGAGTTATCCCCTGTGGCACCTGTTTAAAGACGAGCAGAGAGAGATTTTAAATATTGTTCTGGAATCAACCTTGATGGATATAGAATCATCCTTTCGTCAAATATACGAGCGTTATTATCCTCTTAGTCAGGTAATGACTGAATTCCGAATCCCTCTACCCAGATCATTGACTTCTGCTGCAGGTTTCGTTTTGGGTTTGGAAATTCATAGATTATTAGAGAGTCAAAAGATAGACCTTGGAAAACTGCAGAAATTAACAGAGGAGGTTAAAAAAGGTCAATTTGAACTGGATAAAAACATCTTGAGCTTTATTGCCACTCAGAAGATTACCTCTTATATGCAGGCTTTTTCAGAGAACTTTGAAGATCTATCAAGGTTCACATATCTATCAGAATTACTTGAAACACTGGAAAAACTGAACCTGGATCTGAATCTTTGGGAAACCCAGAATATTTATTTCTTTCTGGGCAAAAAGGTTATAAATGCAATGAGAGAAAAAGCAGAAAAAGGAGAAGCCAAGGCAAAAAGATGGCTTGAGCTTTTTATGGAATTGGGCGAAAATCTTAAAGTAAGGATTGAATAACAAATATTCCTCAATACTTATAAGATCAAGATTTATATATACACCGGGTTCAAAAATCCAATAACAGTATTAGCTTTTATCTCTTATTTCCCTGCTTTCAAGGGGTGAGGAAATAGCATATTAAGGTGCTAAACAATAAGTCCGATCAAATTAAAAACGACCCGAGGATTTTGAAATTTTGAAGTAATCAACAAAAGTGTAGAAAAACAAAATTAATTGCTTCGTTGGTAAATAAGGAGAAAGAATGGAAAGAAGAGGAAGTGGGATACTTCTTCACATAACCTCTTTACCCTCACCATATGGAATAGGGGATCTGGGGCCCTGGTCATATAGATTTGTTGACTTCTTAGCTGAAGCGAAACAAAGCTTCTGGCAAATTCTTCCTTTGAATTACACTGGACCTGCCTATGGCAATTCCCCCTATCACAGCATATCCGCTTTTGCCTGCAACCCGTTATTGATCAGCCCGGCGCTAATGATAGAAAGAGGATTTATATGTGAAAATGAGGTACTTCCCCTGCCGGATTATCCAGAAGGAAAGGTTGACTTCGAAACAGTAATCCAGCATAAGTCAAAAATCTTTCATACAGCCTATGAGCATTTCAAGAAACAGGCAAATAATCCAGATTATGAAAAATTTTGTTCGGAAAACTCAAGCTGGCTTGAAGACTATGCACTTTTTATGTCGCTGAAGAGCTATTTTCACGAACAAACCTGGAACCACTGGCCAGTGGAAGTACGTCAAAGACACCCGGAGGTTTTACAATCATTAAAACAGCAGCTCCGGGATAAAATCGAAATGGAAAAATTTCTTCAGTATCTCTTCGTCCGGCAGTGGATTTCACTAAAACAATACTGTAATCACAAGGGGATTCAGATTGTCGGTGATTTACCCATCTATGTGCAATACGATAGTGCCGATCTCTGGACAAATCCTGAGATATTCAAGTTAGATGACGAAAATAAACCATATGTTATCTCCGGAGCACCACCAGATTACTATAGCGAAACCGGCCAACTCTGGGGCAATCCAGTCTATCAATGGGATGTGCTAAAAAGAAGAGAATACGACTGGTGGGTTCAGCGATTAGAGAGAAACCTGAAACTATTCGATTTTCTTAGAATTGACCACTTCAGAGGACTTGTAGGCTACTGGGAAGTACCGGCTACAGAAAAAATTGCATCCAATGGGAAATGGGTGGAAGCTCCTGCAGTTGATTTTTTCGACCATCTCATTAAAAAATTCCCGCATTTACCCATAATTGCAGAAGACCTGGGTACTATAACACCTGATGTAGAGGAAGTTATGCACCGGTTTCAATTTCCAGGTATGAAAGTGTTACTTTTCGCTTTTGGAGACGACAATCCCATGCATCCTTATTTACCGCACACTTATGATAAAAACTGTGTGGTATATACCGGTACACATGATAATAATACCGTAAGAGGCTGGTTTGAAAAGGAAGCCTCCCCTGAGGATAAAAAAAGATTATCACGTTATCTGGGTCGGGAAGTACCCACAGGGGAAATTCACCGGGAGCTAATAAGATTGGCTATGTCTTCTATTGCAGACACAGCAATTTTTCCCATGCAGGATATTCTGGGTTTGGGAGAAGAAGCTCGAATGAATCGACCCGCTACCACGAAAGGAAACTGGCAATGGAGACTCCTGCCTGAGCAACTAAGCTCTTCTCATTCAAGCATGCTATTAGAAATGACAGAAATATACGGAAGAGCTTAAAATCTCATATCTGTAAGGTAAATTTATTTTTTATGAATGAGCCTGTCCCCTCTTTTATTTTTCCACTCTTCGAAATCTTTTTCTTTTCTCCTTGTCGATTTTCTCGGTAGCGTATTGAATCACCAATCGAGGTGCTTTATCTTTCCATTTATATAGAAAATCTTCTGTTTCCCTGGACGATTTTTTCCATATCTCCCTTAAAAGCCAGCCCACCCCCTGATGAACAACCCTTTCTGAATCAAGCATAAGCTTCTGAGCAACTGACAAGCCTTCTTTTATATATCCATCTTTTGAAACCAGTTTCACCAGGGTAACTGGAACGGCTCTCCTTTTCCATTTAGAAGGTGAAGCACTCCACTTAGCAAGTTCCTTAAGAGAAACTATTTTATCCTTTATGAAAAAATATAAAATATCACCACATGCCCAGTCGCAGTGTGCCCAGTTAATAATATATTTCTGAAACCAATCTCCTATGACATTGAACATATTATTATTGTAATTTTTCCTTAATCGTATAAAGAAATAAAGAGCAATAGATGCTTCCTCGTATTTACCGGTTTTAATCAGATTCTCACTCAGGTTTAGTATCTCATTCGAGGTCAATTTCTGCTCGCATAGCCTGAACCACTCTTCTCTTTTATCTGGGAATTTATCCCAGTCAATCCCGTAGGAGTCGTATCCCTCTTTGAAATACCGGGCATACTTCTGTACTATTTTTTTATCTGCATTTCTTTTGAGAAAATTCCTTATTTTCTTTTCGAGTTCGTAAATCATGACTGCTCTTTTTTTTGATTTTAGCTCCAATAAAAAAGGCGGCTTCCGGATTTGAACCGGAGAATGGAGGTTTTGCAGACCTCTGCCTTACCACTTGGCTAAGCCGCCACGCTCATTCCCGGGGAGCAGTTATTATCTCATAGTAAATAGCCCGCAACTCCAACCATTTACTACTAATCAACTTATACCAACAGGACAAAAATTGGAGCGGGAAACGGGGCTCGAACCCGCGACATTCACCTTGGCAAGGTGACGCTCTACCAACTGAGCTATTCCCGCTTGTCCGAATTTTGATCCATCCAACAGTTTAAGATATGCCTTTTAAAAAAATCTGTCAATATATTTTTATTGAAAAGAAAAGACTACTGTTTTAATCGTTTACTCTTATTTTTTAGCTATGGCTTTATTATATAAGTGGATATACTTTCTGGCAGAAGATTGCCAGGAAAAATCTTTATCCATCCCCTGTAGAACAAGGTTTTTCCATTCAGCTTTGTTCTCGAAAAGCTCTAAGGCTTTTTTCAGAGCAAGGAAAAGCTCCTCTCCGCTATAATACTTGAAAACAAATCCTGTTCCTTTTTCCGTTTCAGGATTATAATTCTCAATGGTATCAGCTAATCCGCCTGTTTCCCTGACTACCGGTACGGTTCCGTATTTTAAGCTGTATAACTGATTCAAGCCGCAGGGCTCATATTTTGAGGGCATCAGAAACATATCAGCTCCTGCTTCAATTAGATGAGCTAACTTATTGTCATATTTTAGATATAATCTAAATTTATGAGGATATTTTTTCTCCAGCAGGGTCAATGCTCTATGATATTTCTCTTCGCCAGTTCCCAGGATTATAATTTTGAGCTTTGAGGACAACAGCTTCTCGGCTATCTCCTGAAACAGGTCGAATCCCTTCTGGTCTGCCAGCCTTGAGATCATGCCGATTAATGGTATGTTTCCATCGGATTTTAATCCTGATAGTTTCAGCAAAAATTCTTTATTTTTACCTTTGACCTGCAGGTTTCCCTTACTGTAATTATAAGGTATAAGTTTGTCTTTTTCAGGGCTCCACTCCTCGTAATCTATCCCGTTCAATACCCCGAAAAGATCCTGCCCTCTATCCCTTAAAATTCCTTCCATCCCGAATCCGTACTCAGGTCCGGACTGGATTTCCACCGCATATCTTTCGCTTACTGTATTCAGCAGGTCAGCCTGGGATATCCCTATCTTCAGAAAATTCACCCTGCCCCAGTATTCAAAAGGACTCATAGGATAGAAAAGTTCACCTTTCAATCCCAGCTTATTAAAAGTCTCTGCAGAAAAATTCCCCTGATAAGCTATATTGTGAATGGTGAAAAGTGTTGCTATCTTATTGAAGAACAGATCTTTTTCGTAAAGTATCTTTATATAAGCAGGGATCAAAGCTGACTGCCAGTCATTACAGTGAATAACGTCGGGCTTCCAGTCCAGAGCTTTTATAGTCTCCAGAACCGCTCTGCAGAAAAATATGAATCTCTCATCGTTATCTTCGTAATCAAGCCCGGTTTTTATATCACGGTAAAGCTCTTCCCTGTCGTAGTACTCCTGATTTTCCACGAAAAGATATTCTGCACCATTTTCTGGTTGAGAGCACTTTTTAATACGGAATTTAATTGGTTTATTTCCGAATTTGATTTCCGGAAGAGGAAGGTCCAACTCTGTCAGGCTGAACTTAACTTCATCTACCATTCTATATTTAGGCAGGATAGTTTTAACCTCGCATTTAAGCGAGGGTAAAACCTTGGATAGGGCACCAACCACATCAGCCAGCCCACCGGTTTTAGCGAAAGGAACAACCTCAGATGCTACTGAAAGAATCTTAATTTTTTCTCTGCTCAAATTTTTCCCTTTCTGTTTTAAACAGGGGTTGGTATTTTAACCTCATTGAGATATTTAGCTGCATCCTCCGGTGAGGTGGGATTTATATAGAAACCAGTACCCCATTCAAACCCTGCTACCCGGGTGAGCTTGGGAATTATCTCGATATGCCAGTGATAATGGTCAATTTCGTCACTCTCGCCTACGGGAGAGGTATGAATCATATAGTTGTAAGGTGGGTTATTAAGAGCCAGTGATAGACGTTTCAACGTTTCCTTAAGTATTTTAGCCAGGGAAGACACCGCTTCCTTCTTGGTATTTTTGAAATGCGCAATATGTGATTTGGGAAGAATCCAGGTTTCAAAAGGAAATCTGGGAGCAAAAGGTTCTAAGGCAATAAAGAAATCATTCTGCACAACCATCCTTTCGTTTTCCGAGATCTCCTGTCTGATTATATCACAGAAAATACATCTTTCCTTATAATTAAAATAAGCTTTAGATTTTTCCACTTCCTCTGTTACCCTTTTGGGTACAACCGGGGTAGCGATAAGCTGACTATGGCTGTGTTCTAATGAAGCACCAGCCTCTTCCCCTTGATTTTTGAATATCAGTATATATCCAAAGCGCGGGTCTTTGCTTAAATCTTTTATCCTCTGGATATACGCCCAGATAATATCCTCTACCTCTTTTTCCTCAAAATCAGGCATATCTTTGGAATGATCCGTAGTTTCTATGATTACCTCATGCGCACCGATACCATTCATTTTGTCGTAAATGCCTTTCCCCTCTCTATTCAAGTCCCCTTCTATTCTCAGGGCAGGATATTTATTTGGTATGACCCTGAGTGTCCATCCAGGCTTATTGGGTTCCGATGGCGTAGGCCTAAAAGCCAGAATTTCAGGTGGAGTAGCAGATTCATTCCCCGGACAGAAAGGGCAGGCAGAATTCTCTTTTCTCCTGAAAGTGGTGGTAAAATCAGAGGGTCTTTTACCCCTCTCGGTGGAGATAATCACCCATCTTCCTATAATGGGATCTTTTCTCAGTTCTGGCATCTTCTCTCCTCACCTATATTTTTTCCCTTAGAAGCTATATTTAAAAAACCAATTGTCAATAGTTTAGTTCAAATCGGTAATTATTCGACTTTAAAGATTCCCGAAAATACTAATAAAAAAATCACCTGAATTGCTTAAATGAATTTAGATTCTCCTCTCCTCTTTAGTCAGTTCGAACAGTTTATGGAATAATTTTTCCTCTGCTGAAGTTATTTTTACCTTTCTTCGCCTCATAACTTGTTCCGCAGTATTTATCATCTTCTTTAAATCATATTCGGAAAGTCCTCCTACTCCTCCCCAAGAAAAAGATGGCACAAATTTATCCTTAACCAGCCCTCCACCAAATATATTCGTACCAAATCCTATATTTATCCCGGTATTAAGTAGTGTCCCAATTCCAGTTTTTACATGGTCTCCAACCATCGAGCCCAG
>JAOUFL010000162.1 GCA_029858245.1 Candidatus Zixiibacteriota bacterium | reverse complement strand
TTTCAAATACTTTACCTTTCTAAAAGCTCTTCCATTTCATTAACGATCTGAGAAGTAGCCAGGGGTTTAGCCAGGGTTTTTATGTTTTCTGACATCTGCTTCAGTTTATTTTCATTCATTAAAAGATCTACAGCCCTTTCAGCTAAATTTTCTCCCATAAGTTCGCTCTCCAGCAACAGTTCGGCTGCACCTTTTTCTTTTAAAAACAAGGCATTGTATCTTTGATGGTCACCCGTGGCAAATGGATAGGGAATCAAGATTGATGGTTTGCCGCAGGCTGCTATCTCCGATAAAGTCAAAGCGCCCGCCCTGCACACCAGTAGATCGGAAACTGCATAAGCAGAAGCCATATCCTGAATAAACGGAAAAACCGATGATGTGATCTTTTTATCCTTCATAAAATTCTTTATGTTTTCAAAATCCTTTTCTCCTGTCTGCCAGAGAAGCTGAATATCCTCATATTGTTCAAAATAATTGACCGCCTCTTTTACTGACGCGTTAATTTTTTTTGACCCCTGACTGCCTCCTAAGATGAACAACGTTTTCTTATCTGGATGTAGGTTCAATTCCTTTATTCCTTTGTTCTTCTCACCTGAAATTATCCCCTTTCTGACTGGGTTACCCAGTATTTTCAGCTTTTTTCTGACTAAAAAAAAATTTGCAGAGTTCTCATAAGAAAGACACACCCTGCCTGCTACCAGAGAAAGGATTCTGGTAGATAAACCAGGAAAGCTGTTTTGTTCCTGAATGAGGGTTTTCTTTCCCATTATTCCCGCCATTAAAACCACCGGCAGGCTCACATAACCACCTGTCCCCACCACAATGTCCGGTTTGAAATTCCTCATAATCATCCATGTTTCTATAATACTTCTCATCAAAAAAAACGGTAGAAGTAAAATCTCTTTTTTTAACCCTCGGACAAAACCTTTAGCTGATATGAATTCTAATCTGAATTGATGCTTTGAGACTATCTCTTTTTCCAATCCTTTCTTTGTCCCTACGAATAGGATCTCGGAGTCAGGGTATCTCGACTTAAATTCACTGGCAATTGCAACTGCCGGATATATATGCCCTCCAGTTCCTCCTCCTGCTAAAATCACCTTTACCATAACCTTTTATAAATTTTAAAACCTCTTTGCCGCGAAATATTCAAAATTATCCCAATCCCGGCTAAATTGAAAAGAAGGGATGAGCCTCCGTAGCTTAAAAAAGGCATCGGGATACCGGTAGTAGGTAAAAGACCCAGAACTACACCGCTATTAATCAAAAAGTTAATAAAAATGGAAAAGGTTAAACCAAAAGCCAAATAATATCCAAGAAGATCAGGTGAACGTTGCGCGATCTGCAAACCTCTCCAGACTAATCCGAAAAAAAGGATTATAACCAGAGAGATAAGTAAAAACCCTCCTTCCTCGCCGATTGTGGCCAATATAAAATCGGTATGTGGCTCCGGCAGGAAAAATAACTTCTGCCCCCCCTCACCCAAACCTACCCCGGTTAAACCACCATTACCAAGAGAGAGCACCGCTTGTTTAAGCTGATAACTTCCCTGAAGAGGATCTTTAAGTGCTTTAGCCCAGTCAATTAATCTGTCTTTTTCATACCCGGTTATAAGTACAAACACCAGTCCTGAGATTACTACTGGCAGAGTTATGACTAAAAGATGTTTAAGTCTTGCACCCGCAAGAAAAAGTAATACCAGAGAGCTTAAAACTAAAGTGAAGACCCCTCCCAGGTGAGGTTCTTTAAGGAGAAGCAAACAAGCTACACCCAGTATAACCAGATATGGAAGAGCAAGATGCTTAAATGCTTTAATCTTCTCTCCTTTTTTAACCAGGGTGAAAGCCAGAAAAAGGATAAAAGAATATCTGAAGAACTCGCTTGGCTGAAATCCAATCGGACCCAGCTTAATCCATCTTCTGACTCCTTTGGTGGGATCGAGCAGTAGGACTAAACCCAAAAAAACCAGAGAAAAGAAAAGGCTTACATATGAAATCCTTTTAAGACGGTGATAATCTATTTTTAAAAGCAAAAGCAAGATCATGGATGAAAATGCTACCCAGAAAATCTGCCTCATCAGAAAAAATGAGCTGCCCCTGTTCATTTTAAAATCAGCCATAATAGCAGAGGCAGAATAAATCATCAATATTCCAAGCAACACCAGGATCAGGACTATGGAAAGAAGCATAAAATCAGGTTTGGACCTATCAGTCATCTCTCTCCTTTTTCAAACTGAGAACTGCATCTTTGAAAACTCTGCCTCTCTCCTCGTAATTTTTGAACATATCAAAGCTGGCACATGCAGGAGAGAGCAAAACACAATCACCTTTTTCAGCTTTTTGAAAAGCTAACTTAATCCCTTCCTCTAAGGAATCAACAAAATAACTGGGCACCAGATCACCAAAGGTATTTTTTATTTTCTCCTTCGACTCACCCAAAAGAATTAATCCTTTAACTTTCCTCTGGATAAGTTCTTTCAATCTATTAAAATCACCCCCCTTATCCCTGCCACCAGCTATAAGTAAAATAGGCTCTTTTATGCTTAGCAAAGCATAGTATAGAGAATCAACATTCGTAGCTTTAGAGTCGTTCACGAATCTTTTTTGGTCAATAATCGCCACTTCTTCTAATCTGTGTTCAACTCCTTTGAATCTCCCAAGGGCTTTTTCCATAGACTCTGTTTTTACTCCCAGTATACCACATATTGCGCAAGCAGCTGCTGAATTAGACAGGTTATGGGGACCTTTTATTCTGATATCTTCTATGGCGATAATCTCTTCCGATTTTCCATTTTGTTGAAAGACTAAATTTCCATTTTTAACATAAGAGCCAGCTTTTAGCTCATTTTTGGTGCTGAAAAACACGCTTTTTGCCCGTGATAATGGTGCCAGCTTGGAAGTTACCGGATCGTCCCAGTTCAGTACAGCAAAGTCCTCTTCTGTTTGATTCTCTAACAGCCTCAACTTGGCATCTGTATAACTTCTCAGGTCAGGATAACGGTCTAAATGATCTGGAGTGATATTTAAAATCGCTGAAATTTTAGGTTTAAATTCCTCTATTAATTCTAATTGAAAGCTGGATAACTCTAACACGATTATACCCCCTGAGGAAACATCCTGCACAACCTTTGAAAATGGAACGCCTATGTTACCCGCTACTCTACATTCCCTTTCATCCTCTTTAAGAATCTCGCCTACCAGGGTAGTAGTAGTGGTTTTGCCATTTGAGCCAGTAATCCCAACAACTTGAGCTTCTGAAAGCCAGTATGCTACCTCGATTTCAGAAAAGACGGGAATCCCCTCTTCTTTAGCTTTGACTAAAAGTGGAATATCAGTTGGAATTCCGGGGCTAATAACCAGATAATCTTTATGTTCGATTGCCTTCTCCGTATGACCTCCAGCTTCATACTCTATACCTTCTATTCTCAGTTCAATAATCACAGAAGACAAATCCGTCTCTGCTTTCTTCTCAGTTAAGAAAACAGAAGCTCCCAAGTTTTTTAAAAGTTTGGCTATTGCCATCCCGGAACGAGCCATTCCAAAAACAGAAACGTTTTTACCTCGAACTCGATCTATTCTCACATGAACCTCTTCAGAATGTAAAACTTTCAATTTCAACCTCAAAATCCTGGATTTTTGTTCTTTTGGTTTGCAAGTTACCTTTCATCTTATCTTTAAAGTACTCAAAGTCAAAAGCACAAAAATTGCTCCTGCAATCCAGAACCTTACTACTACTTTAGGCTCTTTCCAGCCTGAGAGCTCGAAATGGTGATGCAAGGGAGCCATTTTAAAAATCCTTTTACCTTTCCACTTAAAATATCCAACTTGCAGTATTACCGAAAGAGCTTCAGCTACAAAAACACCACCTACTATAACCAGAAGCAGTTCTTTTTTTAGTAAAATAGCCAATAGACCCAGAGAACCCCCCAGGGCTAAGGCACCAGTATCTCCCATGAACACCTCTGCCGGATAGGAGTTAAACCACAGGAAACCTAAGGCAGCACCAATAAGAGTGCCGCAATATATGGTTAATTCTCCGCTTCCCTCTAAATAGGTTATTCCTAGATAACTGGAAAAATCGGTCCTGCCGGTCACATAAGCCAGACCAGCAAAAGCTACAGCACACAGTGCAGTCAAACCTATAGCTAAGCCATCTAATCCATCAGTTAAATTGACTGCATTGGAGGAACCGGTCAGGATAACCATAATGAAGGGTATGTACAGTATTCCGAAATCCAAAAAATAATTTTTGAGAAAAGGAATCTCCGTTGCAGTATCGAAATTACGGGAAGGAGGGAAAAAATACAAAAGCACACCCAGGAGTAATCCCAAGCTTATCTGACCGACAAGTTTTTTCCTTCCTATTAATCCCTTGGGCTGATGTTTTATGGCTTTGAGATAATCATCCATAAAGCCGATCATCCCCATCCAGATAGTAGTTAATAGAATCAATTGAATATAACGATTGGCGAGATCAGCCCAGAGGACAGTGGGCAGCACCACGGAGAAAAGAACTATTAATCCACCCATAGTCGGCGTCCCCTCCTTCGCCAGATGTGATGCTGGCCCATCTGCTCTGATCTTCTCTTTTATCTGCTTTTTCTTAAATAAACGGATAAAGTATGGTCCCAGTATAAGGCTTAGCAATAGAGCTGTTACTGTTGCATAAGCAGCACGAAAAGTTATATATTTAAACAGATTAAAAAAACTTATCTTTTCGCTTAAAGGAAATAATAGATGATATAGCATCCTAGTTTTTAGCCTGGTAAAGTTTTTTTAAACCCTCTACTATCTCTTCTAATCTCATTTTTCTTGACCCTTTAAAAAGGACGAGATCACCTGGTTTTAAAAACTCCAGGAGATATCCTAAAAGAGCTTTTTTATCATCAAATGAGTTAATATATTCCTTTTTTAAACCGTTATTCATCGCACCCTGAGCTATATGCAGAGATAATTCTCCGTATGTAAAAAGGTAATCCACCCCGGATTGTCTGACCTTTTCGCCAACCTTCTCGTGAAATTCGATCGATTTTTCCCCTAATTCTAACATATCTCCCAGGATTGCAATTTTTCTGCTTTTAGATTTCATGCTCCTTAATGTCTCCAGGGCATTTTCCATGGATAAGGGATTAGCATTATAGGAATCATTTATGATTTTTATCCCATTTATGGTAGTAGGTTCCATCCTGAATTCAAATGGAGAATAAGATTCCAGGGCTTCTTTTATCTTTTCTTTTTCCACACCCAAAATCGACCCCACAGAGAAAGCTGCTAAGGCATTATAAACATTGTGCTTCCCCAAAAGTTTAAGGTTTATGGGAATTTCTCCGTTTACTAAAAAGGATAAAAATCCGTTTCCGTTTTGCATAACTTTGTCTGCAACAAAATCAGCCTGCTTTTCTATTCCATAAGTATAAACTTTCTTTTTCTCCTTTTTCGCCCTCTCAGAAAGATACGGGTCATCTGCGTTTAATACTATCAATCCTTTTTCATTCATATTCTCCATCAGCTCGAATTTAGCCTGGGAGATTTTCT
>JAOUFL010000161.1 GCA_029858245.1 Candidatus Zixiibacteriota bacterium | reverse complement strand
ATAAAAAAGGTCTATTATCCGGGTTTGAAAACTCATACCCAACATAATCTGGCAAAATCACAGATGAGGGGTTTTGGCGGAATGGTTACGCTTGAGCTAAAGGACTTGAAATCGACTGTTAGACTACTGAACAACCTGAAGATTTTTAAAAATGCTGTTAGTCTGGGCGGAGTAGAATCCTTAGCCTCTATTCCGGTTCTGTCCTCACACTACGGGTTGGATGAGAATATGCTCAAAAAAGGTGGCGTTTCAAAGGGAATGATTCGCCTATCTTGCGGAATCGAAGATGCAGAAGACCTCATAGATGATTTAAAGCAGGCATTACTCAAGGCTTGATTGGCATTCGTTTCTATCAGTTCTTCTTATACTAAAATAAAAAACATCGCTTTAAGGGAGAAATTATGTCAGAGAAAGTTTATTTTATCGATTCGAGGATAAAAAAATTTGATTATGCATATAGTCTCCAGGGCAGGTTGGAAAAAGTTCTGGAAAAAATCGACCTTTCGAAATATTTCTCCAGAGATGAACTGGTTCCCCTGAAAATGCATCTGGGGAATAGGGGGGGGCATCATACTCTTAGACCTAACTTCGTTAGATTGGTGACGGAAAAGTTAAAGGAAATTGGTGCCAAACCCTTTGTGACCGATTCTTCCCGGGTCAAACCGTATGAATATTTAGAAGTGGCAAATCAGATGGGATATAACCAGCTATCCCTGGGTTGTCCGGTGATTATCGCTGATGGTATCTTCGGATATGACTCGATTATGGTCAAGGCGGGAAAATTTTTAAAAGAGCTTGCCGTTCCCTCTGCTATATATGATGCCAAATCCATGCTGGTGTTAACCCATGTTAAAGGGCACATAGATTCATCTTATGCCGGAGCTATAAAGAACTTAGCAATGGGTTGTGTTAGCCGTCAGCCCAGAGGATGTACCTGGAAAGAGGGGGGCAGGGGTAAGATGCATTTTCAGATGGCAGAGATAATGGCCTGGGATAAAAAACTATGCACCTACTGTGCTATTTGTGCTAACAACTGCCCGGTAGAAGCAATAACAATCAAAAAAGATTTGTTTGAAGTAAATGAGGAAAAATGCTGGAGGTGTGGAAGATGTGTCAAGGTCTGTCCCGAAAAAGCACTGTCAGTACCACAATCACACTTAAATTTCTCAGCCGCCTTAGCAGAGGCAGCCGGGGCAGTCTTAAACACCTTTGAAAAGGGTAAGGTTTTATATATCAATTTCATTCTGGATGTCCAGCCGGAATGCGACTGTATGGCAATCTCGGATAATCCTCTGATTCAGGACCAGGGCATACTGATTGGGGATGACATAGTGGCAATTGAAACTTCTACTATGGATTTAATTGAGAAGACAGCTCCTCTACCTCAATCCAAAGCCGAAGGGATGGAATTGAAAAAAGGGCAGGATATATTTAGTGTCCTGCATAAAAAAGATGCACGGATTCAGATAAAAGAGGCGGAGAAGCTGGGTCTGGGGAAAAGCGATTATATACTGGAAAAGATATAATTATAGGGGTACCGCATGCTGTGCCCCTACCTTTTTGGAACAAAAAATCTGGAGTATAACACTGTAAGGTCTTGATATTTACATAACTATATAGAAAGCATTGGCAAAACAATATAAAAACTATCTGATTTTACTTCTCGCAGTATCCTCAGTCTCCTGGGCATCTATTTTCATTAAACTCTCGGATACACATTCTTTTATCATTGCCTTTTATCGTATGGGTTTAGCCTCTATCTTACTTTTCCCTTTTTTTATTAAAAAAGGCTTCAAAGACTATAAGGTTTTGAATAAGAATGAGCTTCTGCTCTGCATTCTTTCAGGAATCTTCTTAGGACTGCATTTTGTAACCTGGATTTCATCTTTAGCCTTTACCTCCGTCTCCAGCTCAGTGGTGATTGTTGCTACACAGCCTGTATTCGTAGCATTATTTACCCCTATGATTCTAAAGGAGAAAGTAGATTTTTGGGTGTTTGTGGCTATTCTGATTGCCTTAACTGGTGTTTTCATAATTGCTGGTGGTGATATAAAGTTTGGAAAAGAGAATCTGAAGGGGGACTTTCTTTCTCTAATAGGGGCAGTTATGGCTGCTTTATATCTAACCCTCGGTAGAGGTATGAGAAAAAAATTGAACCTTCTCCCTTATGTCTTCCTGGTCTATTCCATTTCAACTTTAGTGATATTACCCTTCTGTTTTATAGCAGGACTTAACTTCTCCCCTTTATCCTGGAAAAACTTTTTACTTTTTATGCTACTGGCTTTAATCCCTACCCTTCTCGGACATACGCTTTACAATTATATATTGAAATTCGTCAAAGCCCATTTGGTAGGAATGACCATCCTGGGAGAGCCAGTCGGAGCATCGATTCTGGCTTTTTTGATCTTCAAAGAAATTCCGCCTGACACTATTTATCTGGGGGGGATTTTAATCTTCATCGGAATCTGGATTGCGGTTTGGAGAGAGAGGATCGCGGTTTAGCCTGATTCTTAAGACTATCCCCTGCGATTCTTAATGAATTGACTTTGATTCTCTGGATAGCTATATTATGCTGGAGATTAGTAGAAGGGGAATATGTCTATTTACCAGGATCTGACAATCGGGCAGTATCAGGCACAGGACTCTATAGTTCATCGCTTTGATCCCAGGATAAAGCTTTTTTTTGTTCTGGTAATGGTTATCTTTGTGGCATTAGCGGTGAATATCAGGCTTTATTTGCTGTGGTTCTTTTTACTTTTGGGATTATTCCTTTTAACCAAGATCAGTCTATCCATTTTGCTGAGAAGCTTGAAGGCTTTTATTTTATTTTTCCTTTTTATCTTTTTGCTCCAGGTCTTTTTAACCTCGGAAAGTTTCGGCACCTATTTTTACTTGGGCTACTTTCAGATAGGAACTAAGGGTATTGAAAATGGCATTATCTATTCCTTAAGGCTCTTACTTTTTATCCTGGGAGCAACTTTTTTAAGTCTCACCACATCCGCAACAGAGCTCTTAGATGGCGTGTTGAAACTCTCCAGTCCCCTGAAAAAATTGAAGGTGCCAACAGAAGAGCTTTCCCTGATGAGCACCATCTCCATCCGATTCATTCCCCTGCTTCTGGAAGAAGGGGTGAACTTAAAAAAAGCTCAAATGGCCAGAGGTGCAGATTTTGAAGGCAGTTTTATCCAGCGGATTAAAAAAACCTCCCCCTTGCTTATACCGCTATTTATCTCTTCCTTCCGTAAAGCAGATGACCTGGCAGTGGCTCTTGAAGCTCGTGGTTTCCAAAGCGGGAAAAAACGGAGTTCCTATCAAAGGTTGCAGTTAAAGTGGATGGATTTTATAATGGCAGGAATAATCATCCTATTTTCCTTTGTATCTGTTCTTCTGATTCTTTAAGAAGCATGGAAAGAAATATCAAACTGAAATTTGA
Organism: Candidatus Zixiibacteriota bacterium; assembly: GCA_029858245.1. GTDB lineage: Bacteria > Zixibacteria > MSB-5A5 > MSB-5A5 > RBG-16-43-9 > JAOUFL01. The sequence goes on along the minus strand of JAOUFL010000161.1, from coordinate 2,106 downwards.
ATATGATGGAACCGAATTCTGCGGATGGCAGAGACAACCAAACGCAAGAACTGTTCAGGGGAAAATAGAGAATAAGCTCAAACAGATTTTAGGTGAGGATATAAGTCTTACTGGTTCTGGCAGGACCGATGCGGGTGTGCATGCTTTAGCTCAGGTGGCGAACTTTAAAACAGAGTCGACTTTAGATTTGAATTCCATCTTGAAAGGTCTAAATTCACTTTTGCCAGAGGATATTTTGCTAAAGGACATAGAGGAGGTGGATTTAGATTTCAATTCAAGATTTAGGGCAAAAAGCCGGGTTTATCAATACAGGATTTACCTTGGAAAAAATGTTTTTTTAAGAAGATATGTCTGGGAGGTTTTTTATAATCTGGATTTTGAGAAAATCGAACAGACTGCCCGGCTCATCCAGGGAAAACACGACTTTACCTCCTTCTGTGTTGCAGAATCATCCAGAGAAGAAAATATCTGCGAGGTTCAAAAAGCAATCTGGGAAAAAAAGATGGAAAATCTGGAGTTTGAGATAGAGTCGAACAGGTTCCTGCATACTATGGTCAGGAGCCTGGTCGGGACGATGATAGATGTGGGCAGGGGATATTTCTCTCTGGAAGATTTTAAGAACATCCTTAAATCCCGTGACCATAAAAAAGCAGGCTTGACTGCACCAGCTAAAGGATTATATTTAGTCAAAGTCAACTATTGATTTAACAACCTTATAAAGGAGAGTTTATGAAGATTTTTTTGGATACTGCAAATTATGAGGAGATTAAAGAAGCTGCCAGCTGGGGTATTCTGGATGGGGTTACCACTAATCCAACCCTGCTTTCCAAAGAGAAAGAAGATTATAAAACACTTTTAAAGAAAATCTGCCAGGTGGTGGAAGGTCCCATCAGTGCGGAGGTGGTGAGTTTAGAACCTGTGGGAATGGTAAAAGAGGCAGAGGAATTAGTAAAAATCGGTAAAAATATCGTGATAAAAGTTCCCATCTCCAAAGACGGGTTAAAAGCTATCCGCATGATGTCGGATAAGGACATAAAAACCAACTGCACTCTTATCTTTGCACCCATACAGGCGCTTTTAGCTGCTAAAGCCGGCGCATCTTTTGTCAGCCCTTTTGTTGGCAGGCTGGATGATGCCAGTCATTATGGAATGGATATAATCGGGCAGATCGTAAAGATTTTTGAGAACTACTCCATTAAAACCGAGATAATAGTAGCCAGCATCCGCAATCCATTACATGTGGTTGATACCGCAATTATGGGTGCAGACATCGCTACTATGCCTTTCAAGATTCTGCAGCAGCTGGTAAAACATCCTTTGACCGATACCGGTATTAAGAGTTTCTTAGCTGATTGGGAAAAAGTCAAGAAAGGATAAAATATGATTGAAAGATATATCCTGCCGCAGATGAGAGAGCTGTGGTCGGACGAGAATAAGTTTAGAAAATGGATAGAGATTGAGCTTTTAGCCTGTGAGGCACAGGCAAAATTAGGAAACATCCCCAGAAGTGTTGTTCCGCGCATCCGTAAGAAGGCAAATTTTAATGTGGGGAAAATCAACCAGATCGAACAGAAGGTAAAGCATGATGTGATTGCCTTCCTGACCAATTTAGGTGAGTATATCGGAGAGGATTCCAAATATGTTCACTTAGGGATGACCTCCTATGATGTAGTCGATACCGCTCTTTCCCTTCTCTTAAAAGATGCCGGCAATATCATCCTCAAGGACTTAGAGGGACTGAACAGGGTCATCAGAAAGAAAGCCTTTCAGTATAAGAATACTCCTATGATAGGCAGGACCCATGGGGTTCAGGCAGAGCCGATAAGTTTAGGTCTGAAATTCGCCTTATGGTATTCAGAGATAGAACGGGATAGAGAGAGACTGAAAAAAGCCATAAAGACGGTTTCGGTGGGAAAGCTTTCAGGTGCAGTGGGTACTTTCGCTCATCTTTCACCTAAAGTGGAGGAATATGTCTGCAGAAAAGCAGGACTTGCACCTGCTCCCATCTCTACTCAGATATTACAGAGGGACAGACATGCGGAGTTTGTGAGCACAATGGCGATTATAGCCGGAACCATTGAGAAATTCACCACTGAAATCAGGAAC
>JAOUFL010000160.1 GCA_029858245.1 Candidatus Zixiibacteriota bacterium | reverse complement strand
TTCGCTCAAGAAAAGGGTAAAGGCGACAGAAGGTTAAATGATTATTTTACCTTTGATCATTATATAAATGGCTCTTTATTGGAGCTTTATGGGGATATGAACTCTGCCGTTCAGGAATACCAAAAAGGGCTGGAGCTGTCTCCTGATTCCTATGCTCTTAGATTTGCTCTGGCGAATCTATATTACAGACTGGGTAAGGTGGAGGAGGCTTTTGAGGAGTCTTTCAAAATCGAACCGAAGAACGGGGAGGTATGGGTGCTTCTGGGGAATTGCTATCTGAATATGAATAAAAGAACAGAGGCGATAGAGGCTTTTTACAAGGCAGTTCAGGCGGACTCAAATCAGGTAATACCGTACTTTTATCTGGCACAGATCTGGCAGCAGCAGGGGGATATAGATTCGGCAATATATGCCTGGAGAAAAGTCATCACCGGTTTTCCTCCGAATACAGGTTTCCATATAAACCTGGGCTCTCTGCTGGAGGTAAAGGGAAAATGGGATGAGGCAATAGAAGAATACAAAAAAGCACTATCCATAGAGCCGGATGAAAAAATGGTGCTTTTGCCTCTGGGCAGAACCTATGAGGCTAAAGAGAATTTCTCTCAGGCGATAAAATACTATGAGAAAGCCTTAGCCCGGGATACGACGGATATAATTCTCCGCTCCAAGCTGATTCAATTATATTTTAATTTTGAGGATAAACAAAAGGCATTAGAGGAAGGATTAAAACTCTATCGCCGTAGACCTGAGGACAAAAATATAAAAAAACTTTTAGGCGGAATATATCTATCACTGGAGAAATACCCTCAGGCAGAGACCCTTTTCACAGAATATGTTGAAGCAGAACCGGAGGACCCCAGCGGATACTTGTTCCTGGGCAGGACATTGCTGGAGGAGAGAAAATATAATAAAGCCAAAGATGCTCTTCGGAAATCGATAAGTCTGGATGATTCCCTTTCCGGCAACGGGCCCGTAAAACAGCAGGCCTGGGTAAGCCTGGGGCTAACCTACTTAGAAGAAGACAGCTTGTCAAAAGCGGAGGAGATTTTTTCTCAGGCTCTAAGCAGGGTTAAAAGAAAAGAGGAGATCTACTATTTTATAGGTCTGATAAATTCCCGACAAAAAAATTATCAAAAAGCAATAGAAAATTTAAATATAGCAGACTCCTTAAGCCCGGGAAACGTTCAGGTCCTTTTTCTTTTGGGCTCTTCATATGAGCGGAATGGGAGTTTTGATCGGGCTGTATCTTTTTTTGAAAAGCTCCTGTCTCTGGAACCGCAACATGACGGGGCTTTGAATTACTTAGGGTATATGCTGGCAGATAAAGGGATAAGGCTGGATGAAGCAAAGGGGATGATTGAAAAAGCACTGGAAAAAGAGCCGGGGAACAGTGCTTATTTAGATAGTTACGGGTGGGTTTTATTCAGGATGGGTAAATTGAATGAGGCAGAGGTTCAGATAAGAAAAGCCATGCAGACTAATGTCAAGGATGCAGTAATCCATGAGCATTTAGGTTATATACTGGAAGCCCTGGGAAGGAAAGAAGAAGCTAAACAGGAATGGGGAAAAGCCTTAGAGCTTGATCCGGAGAATGAAAAAATCAGGGATAAGCTGGGGAAATAAATTAAACTGGAGTATAAAACCATAAGTTCTTAAGAGTTCAGCTTCGTATTCGATTGCTTGAGTAAATTTGCAAACCTATACAAGTGGTTCAAAATAGTTTACCAATTCATTGGAAGTTTTTAGCTCGATAAAGGGCGCAACTACGGTTTTGGTGGTATGTGCATAAAAAAACTTGAGATATTTTTCATCATCCTGCTTCTTTGGTTACTCGGTTGTGCTAAAAAGGGATTTCCTCCAGGCGGGCCTGAGGATTTAACCCCACCCGGACTGCTGGAGGTATTTCCTGCCGATAACTCCACAGGGGTAGATACTGCTACTACTATAGCCCTCACCTTTAGCGAGATAATGGATAAAGAAAGTGTCGAGAAATCCATTTTCCTCACACCGGTTCCCCGGACTCCGCCTGAATTCAAATGGAAGAAAAATAAATTAATACTGAGTACTTCACAGGTGCTGGAGAAAAATAGAACTTATGTTATAACTATTGGTACCAATGCTAAGGATTTACATAACAATAAAATGGAGAAAAGCCACTCATTTGCTTTTTCCACTGGAACGAAGTTAGATTCTGGCTTTATCTCAGGCAGGGTTTTTTTTAAATCAAGTCCCGAAAAAGGGGTTAGCATCTGGTGTTATTCAGTGGTGAAAGAGATAGAATCAGGTTTTGGGTACCCGGAGCCTGATCCGAAAAGGGAAAAACCGATATATGTAACTCTTTCGGGTGAAAACGGGGAGTACAGATTAAGCTATCTGGCTGAAGGGAAGTATAGGCTGTTTGCGGTTAAGGACTTAAACGGTGATCTTTTATGGGATCCGGATAAGGAACTCCTGGGTATTACTACTCAGGATTTAAACCTGACTGAAGATTCACTTTTTTTTACCTTCATAGATTTCACCCTGGCATTTAGAGACACCACTCCGGCTGCTTTACTTGACTGTCAAAGTCTGGATATAAATAAAATCAGACTGGATTTTAGTGAGCCGCTATCATATAAATTGGGTCTATATGATAAAAATAACTACAGGATTGTATCAGATTCTCTGGAAGAGGAAATTCTGGAGATAAGACAGGTTTACACAAAAGAGGAGGATTATCAGAAGGTTTACCTGGTAACCGAAGAAATAAGGAAGAACAGATACAGAATTCAGATAGAGAACCTTTTTGATTCCATGGGTAATCCGGTTGATGAAAAACAAAAGGAGTGTATTTTTGAAGGAGCTGAACAGGAAGATAAAGCTCCCCTGCAAATCATCTCTTCCTATCCTCAACCCGGGGCAGTTGATATCCCCTTAGACTTTAAGATCAAGCTATATTTCGATAAACCACCTGAAAAAAATCTGGTGGAAGAAAAATTTCTTCTGGAAGACAGTTCAGCTAAAAAAGTTGAAGGGAAATTTCTCTGGGAAAACCCTGCAGTAGTGGTTTTCCAGCCGGACAAATTACTGCAGAGAAGTATGAAATACCTTTTATCCATAAGGGATATAGTTGACCTGTGGAGAAATTTTTTAGCAGACAGCAGTTTTAGAATAACTTTTTCCACTTTAAACCCGGATACCCTGGGGTCTATTTCCGGTAAGGTGGAAAGTTTAAGTAACAGGAGATTTAAGGCTGTTATAATTCTGGAAAGATTCCATACCCCTTTTATGAGATATGAAAAAAGAATAGATGAGCCGGGTGATTTCAAATTCGAATATATTTTCCCGGGTAAATACAGGCTTAGTGCTTACCAGGATTTGAACGACAACGGCACTCTGGATTCAGGTAACATCTATCCGTTTGAACCTGCTGAACCTCAATTATTTTATCCGGATAGTCTGAATGTTCGTCCCAGATGGGAGACCGAGGGAGTAATTCTAAAATTTAGATAAGTAGAGACGCATAGCCATGCGTCTCTACAACCCCCCTTGCAGGCATAGTGGGGGATTCCAATAATTAAAGGGCTTATCCTTATCTTTATGTCTCCCAGCTAAATATGTCCTTTCCCGAAGTTCTTCAACATTCCCTCAAATTTCATTCTTTTTCTCTTGACAACTGGTTTAAAAAAGTTATTTTGCAAATGGAGGAATATAATTTTTTTTTAAATTTTCGTCTTCTTGTAGCTGAGGGGGGAGACGTAAAATAAGATTATTTTTTGTTGAAAGTTATTTGAAAATTTGTATTAATTATATTTTCTTTATGAAGAAGGAGGTGGTTTTAAAAGGGTAAAAAGATAACGCAATCCATTTTAACCCTTTACCTAACAGGAGGAAAGGTCTATGTTCAGAAGAAGTTTTATAACCTTATTATTTTTATTGTTACTGGTAGCATTAAATCCGGGGTTGGTGTTTTCACAGGACCCGGGAGTAGTTGATACAGTCAGGATCGAGTGCCTGGATAAGGTCAGACCTAATTCCCAGGTGGCTTTAAATGTCTATGTAATCAATGACGAAGAGTTGAGTGCATTTTCAATACCACTGGCTTTTCCTGATACCACTACTCATCTGGATATCACCTGTGATTCGATAAGTTTTGCAGGTTTAAGAGGAGCATCAGCTGCGTATAAATCGGATGCATCTTCTATAGATAATGCTACAAATAGAGCTAGCGTATTTGCAGTTTGGTTTTCGGGAAGTCTTCCGGCAGGAAACGGTTCCGTAGCTAAACTGTTTTTCACTACTGGTCCTTCCTGGGATTCGACACTGGCTGTTCCAGTTGATTCATTTATATGGACAAAAGGCGGAGCTGATACCAAGTTAGAATTAGCCAAAACGGACGGGAATCCAATCAAGCCGGCTTTTGTCAAGGGATGTCTGGGGGTGGGGACTGGACCAGTTCCCACTATTTCTGTAACCTCACCTAATGGTGGTGAGAACTGGCAGGTAGGTAGTGCATATGATATAACCTGGACCTCTGCCAATTTTTCTGGAAATGTAAAAATCGAATATTCCACCAATGGAGGCTCTTCCTGGATACAGGTTATTGCCAGTACAGAAAATGATGGTGTTTATTCCTGGACCATACCGAATACTCCTACCACTCTAGCCAGAGTAAAAATCTCTGATGTGGCAACTGGCACCATCTCGGATATGAGCAATGCCAATTTTACCATAAGTGCTCTTCCTACTATCAATTTAACCTCACCCAATGGTGGTGAGAACTGGTGTGTGGGGAGTAATCATAATATTACCTGGACCTCAACCGGTTCAATTGCCAATGTGAAATTAGAATATTCCACAAATTCCGGGTCAAACTGGATAGAGATTATAGCCAGCACACCTAATGATGGAACTCATCCCTGGGTAGTGCCGGATAATCCTTCCGGCAACTGTCTGGTCAGAGTATCCGAGTCAGCTTCGGGAACTCCCTTTGATGTCAGCAATGCAGTATTTACCATTGCTCCCCAGGTCATAACAGTTACCGCACCTAACGGAGGAGAAAACTGGCAGGCTGGAACATCTCATAATATCACCTGGAGTTCTTCCTGTTTCAGCGGTAATGTCAAATTAGAATATTCCACTGATGGTGGTTCAAACTGGATAAGCATTGTTGCCAGCACCGCTAATGACGGCACCCATTCCTGGATTGTGCCGGATACACCTTCTGAGAACTGTCTGGTAAAAATCTCGGATGCAGCTGACGGTATTCCGTACGACCAAAGCAATGCGAGTTTCACTATTTCACCACCTCCGGAGAATATGTTGAATCTTACCTCACCCAACGGAAGCGAGAACTGGTTTGTAGGCAGTATGCATAATATAACCTGGACTTATCAGGGGATGATTGATAACGTAAAACTCGAATATTCAATTGATTCAGGCACAAACTGGATACTTATCATCGCCAGCACTCCCAATGACGGAAGTCATTCCTGGACCATAGCGGATACCCCCTCCGAATACTGTCTGGTAAGAATATCTGATGCTTCCAATTCCGAGACTTTTGATGTAAGCGACAACCTGTTCACTATCTTCGAGCCTGTAGTGTCAGGCTGTAAGATACTTTTAGATATAAGTCATGGATTCAGTTTTGGGATAGAT
>JAOUFL010000159.1 GCA_029858245.1 Candidatus Zixiibacteriota bacterium | reverse complement strand
AGTCCCAGAAGGATACTGTGGGTGCCATAGTATACAGGTATACCAGAAATACAAAAATAAATACCATCACCGATAACCAGAAATTTATCGGGTCCTTTTTATACCACCGAACAATACCTGAACTCATTTTACCTCCGGTTTAATCAATAGATCTCCATATGATAATGTTTTAGTGCCTCAGGTTTTATATTTATTATAAACCTGAAAGTTCAGAATGAGTCTTGAAATTTACACTCCATAGTTCATTTATTCCTTAACTGGTCTAACAAGTTCAACTGCACTCAAATTTTAGCAACTCAAAGAACTCTAAAGATATAAAAGAATAAGTCGATGTATAAAATAAGAATAAAACCTTAAAAGTCAAGGGGAGGTTATATGCTTGTTTGGTGTGGAGTTCTTTTTTTCCTGGGGATCGCAGCCTTTTTAGACAGTCTTTTTACCTTCGGTGAGATATTCAGAAAGATCAACTCGGTTTTCTTCATGCTTGTCTCCTTAGGTCTTCTGATCAGAACCAGCACTAAGATGAAGACGAAAACGATCGAAGGTTATGTTGAGAAGATAAAGAGACTGGAGGAAGAGGTAAAAATGCTGAAGGAAAAGGTTAAGGTTTTTTAACCTGATTATCTGTCAGCAGTAATTTCATTTTCTCCCTGACCTCCTGGGAATAAAGGGAGTTGGGGAATTTTTTGAGAAAAAGATCATACGAATTTTTAGCTTCCTGAACCTCTTTCAAATTCTCCAGATGAATATCTCCAATTGATTTCAAGGCTAAAGGCAGGTAAAGGCTTTGAGGAAATCTCTCCATCAGGACTTTATATTCTGAAATTGAAGCCTTGAACTCTTTTCTCAGGCGTAAAAGATTAGATTTTTCCATTAAAGCAGCCTCAGACAGGTCCGGAATATTAGCCTGAACGATTTTCTCCAGAAGCTTTTCTGTCCCGGTCAGATCATCCTGATACAGAAGAAGTAAAGCTTTCGAAAAATCTTTCAAAAAGGGTCTGTTCATTTTCAGGTTATTTTTTATAAGGTTTAACCTTATCAGGCTGTTGTTTATGAACATCCCCCGGGGATAGTCTTTGATAATCTGCTGATAAGTTTCTGAAGCTTTTTCTAATTCCCCCTGATAGAAGTATATCTCTGCCAGACAGAAATAAAGCTCCTCAACAACCGGTTGAGCCAGAGGATCTTTTAGGCTTTCCTGATAAAAAGAAAGTGCACTGTCTAACTGGTTTTTCAGGAGATAAACTTGTCCTATTTTAATTAAGGCGAGCGGATAGGAAGTGGTTTCTTTTAAAGGCAGTATTTTTCTGTACCAGGTCAGAGCTTCATCCGGGTATTTCAGATTTTCCAGATTGAGATTTCCTATCTGAAAGTAAGCCTGAGATTGAATTTCTCTAACCGGATAGTCCAGTGCGATCTGCTGGAACGTATTCAACGCCTGGTCATATTTTTTCAGACCCTGAAGAGAGGATGCGGTGAGGAATTTTGCCTTTATGGCACACTCGATACTCTGGCAGTAAGTTTCGAGGTACTGACTGGTTTCAAGTGAAAGCTGGTAAAATCCTTTTTTAATACAGTGCTGTGCAAACAGCAGTAAATGCTTTCCTTCTGAACCGGAGAGCAGGTCGGCGGTTTTGTAAAGTTGAAACGCTCTTTCGGGTTCTCCCTTTTTTAACAGCAGATCGCCGTGCAGCTTGTATCCCATGCTTTTTTTAGGCTCAAGCCGAGCGATTTTTTCTAATCCTTTTTCCAGCTCATCCGTTTTTATCCCGCTTTCGATTAGCTGCATCGTTTTTCTCTCAGCCTCTCTGTATTTTGAGGAGTCCTCCTTTGCCCAGGCAAAATAAGTCTCAACGGCAAGAGCATAATCTCCGGTTATCTCGTAGAGCTCAATCAGACCCTGGAGTAAAAGCGGTTTATTGCCAAGTTTTTTAATGCCGGACTTGTAGGTCCTGATAGCTTTTTCATATTCCTCGTTCCCAAGGTAGGTGGCAGCGATCAATTGATACGAACCAGCCGAGTCAGGAGCGATCAGTAAGGCTTTTTCAAAAGATTTTTCTGCTGAGGACTTCTCACCTGTTTTTAGATAGAGATCACCCAGCATAATCCAGACAATCCAGTCTTCTGGATTCTTTTCCATCCAGCTTTTCAGAAGAATCTCGAGAGGGGCATAGGACTTGGCATCAGAATAGGCTCTGGATAAAAGAGAGAAAACCTGCTGGTTTTCCGGATGAGCCTGGCTTAGCTTCTCTAACATCTTTATAGCATCAGATGCTCTTCCCGCGGTGATTAGCTGCTCCGACACCTTCAAATCCTGTTCTAAAGTTACTTTATTTTGAGAATAGGAAAAAGAAGGAGTCAGCAGGAGACAAAAAAAGATCAGGATTTTTTTTGTTGTCATAAACTGTCTTATTAAAAAAAAGAGATATTATGGTTAATCACATTAGGGCTTATTTCTTTTCCTGCTCAGCTAAAGACTTGAAATAATTTTTGATTGCCTCCTCATATTCCCGCGGATAGGTTTCCGAGGAAAGTCTCTGGATTCTTTCTTTTTCCTTCTGGCTTAAGGCTCCCATATCGGGGGAAAGAGGAGAGGGGCTTTTTCTGAGAATATCTTCGCCCGTCTCGGCTTTTCTTCTCTCGGAATAATCTCTTCGGGTCAGTGATTTCTCAGAATCCAAAAGCCTCGAGTAAATTCTCTTCTGTCTTTCTATGGTTTGCTGGTCCACCTTGAGTCTTTCAAGGTCAGCAACCACCTTCTCCATCTCTTTGGCAATGTCCTCTAAACTTCCCAGTATCTGGGAACGATTTCCCATCTCCTGATTTAGCTCCTCCAGACTTTTTCTTAAAACCTCCTGTTCCGCTGCCAATCTTGCCATTCCGACTTGCTGCTCCAGCGAATACTGGCCTAAATCCGAGAACTCCAGGGTCTGGAGATTTATACCCTTCTGTTTCTGGCAGTAACTCTGCAGTTTCTGGAAAAGCTCTTCCGAGCTGCCGGAGCAGGATTTCTCAACGTTATCCATACCCTCCAGGAGTGATTTCGCAGATTGATTCAGGTTATAGAGTGATTCAAACTGATAACTCAGGGAGCGGTTTCCATCCATCTGCTCTAATTTTTCCTTAGCCTGCAGCATATTGCTGTATGTTAGGATTAAGGTGTTTGCTAAATCCGGACCTATATAAAACGATTTATGCGAAAGCTCTCTTAAATCGTTTCCAACCTGCAATAAACCCTCAGCCAAATTCTGCTCTTCATAAGCCATCTCCCTTAAACCCATTTCCCCGGGCTGAAATGTCTTTGTCTGTTCGAAAAGACTCTCCTGGGAAGTTGAGAGGTAAAGGAGGTCCTGCAAAGATTTTCGCATATCTGCCAGAATTTTTTCTTTATCGCCCTGCCTCATCTTCTCCAGAGCGATTTTAAAATCCTGACTCAGCTGGTTTAGTTTATTTTCACAAACCTTGCCGGATTTCAGGCTTTCCGGCTTTTTACCCTGCTGCAGGTTCTGGATGGTTTCTTCCATATCGCCTCTAACACCGGATTCATCTATACTGCGGAGAAGCTGCGCTAACTCCTCAGGGGAGAGGAGTGGTATTTGTTTCATCAGACCATTTAGCTCTGCGAGATTTTTCTCCAATTCCTGAGTTTTAGACTTTAGACCCTGTTCGTTTTTCGAGAGTTGACTTAATTCTTCTTTTTTAGACTTTTCGATTTCCTGGTTAATCTCCTCCTGTTCCCGGGCTAGACTTTCTGCAAGTTTCACCAAATTTTCCATCTTCTGCTCTATCTGCATGCGCTTGAGCAGGGCAATAGTCTGCTCCAGTCTTTTAAGCAGTTCCTCTGCAGACAGGTTAAGGTTCTCAAGTGCCTCTCTTACTTTTTCCCGGTCCAGTGTTTCCAGAGCCTCCTGAAGTTTCCGCATTGCCTCTTTAAGCTCCGGGGGTGCTACTTCCTCAAAGAGCTTTCTTATCTCGGCTATTTTTTCCGATATCTCCAGGCTGGTCAGGCTGTTGTCCTCCATTTTAGCACAGGTCTTGCCTACCTCATCTCCCAGCTCTTTGAGCTTTTCAGCCAGATTATTCTGTTTTTGCAAAAGCGATTCCAGCTCTTTTTTCTTTTCCCAGCCGAGCTCCTCCTTATTCTTTTCCGAATTTGCATTCTGCATTAAGAGGTCCCGGGAGAGTTCGTTTAATTTTTTTTGCAGCTCTTTCTGCTCGGCAAGGGTTTTCTCCAGATTGGTTAACTCTTCCTGGCTTTGTCCCTCTATCTCTCCGATTATTTCCTCTAAGCTTGGGTGGCGCAGGTTATAACTTGAGCTTACGCTTTTCTTGGGACCGGAGAAATTGTCATTATCATACAGCTCAACCCGGTATTTTATTATATCTCCGGGCATAAGCCCTATATCAGATAAATCCCAGATATAATCAGAGAGAAGATCTCCGGGTATCCTTTCCTCAAAGTGGAGTTTAAGGCTTTTCTCATCTTCTTCACCTGAAGCTAACTGGTAGATCAGAATCAGACGGGTAAATCCGAAATCATCCGAGCCCCGGATAAGCAAGGGTAACTGCATATTCTCAGTTAAATCACGATCTTCTCCAGGCTGGATTATCTCCACCTCAGGATAGAGGTCATCTTTTACGGTTATCTTATACTCGATCGGCTCCGGGTTTTTATTTCCGGATTTGTCTTCGACCTCGATATGATATGAATCATTTTTTCGCAAAAGGATTTCCCCTGTGGCTTTTTTGCCCTCGATTTTCATCTCGATTTTATTTGAATCGGAGAAGACCAGACTACCTCTGACAAGCTCCTTATTCGATTCCGCCTCGATTTTAACTTTTGTCCCGGCTAAAACTTCAAGGTTTCCATCATTTAAATCCAGGACCTGCGGTTTCAATCGGGTATATGGGGGATAGTTAAAATAGAGTTTCAGATTTGTTATCCTGGGTCTATCTACCACCTTTAGCCTGTATTCCTCACTTCTTATCCCTTCGGCTCTGGCAAAATAATAGAGGTCTCTTTTAACCTGCTTGAAAAGATATTCAAAATCATAATCAGATTGAATAGAGGATGTATCTTCGGACAAGGGCTTTGATGGTTTAATATTCTCTCTGTTCAGTTTTTCCTCATTCCAATCCCCACCCTCATTTTTCCAGTAGAAATTTATAGCTGGAGGTTTTTGACCTAAGGTTTTTATTCCAACTTTCACATCCGAGTATTTCACAACCTCAGCATCACCCGGAGAGATATCAAAAAAGAATTTCTGAGGAACTTCCATCTGAGTTAAGGGATGGGAGAAAAGGTATAAGGAGCGATTGAAATGGCTCTGGAAAAGCAGGATAAAGATTATGGCAAGTCCTGCTAAACCAAAACTTAGCTGAGAGATTTTGCCCAGGGGTTTTTTATCTATCACCTCTTTGAAGTTTATCTCCCTTGAGACATAATCTGCCTGCTCGATTATTTTCTCTATCATCTGTATCGAATAACCTTCTGGATTTTTTCCCAAATTCCGGTAAAGCTGTAAAGCTCCGATCAGTCTGTTTTTCAGCTCAGGATATTCTGCCTCGACTTTTATGGCTAAGCTCTCTAAGGTGGGCTTAAAGACCAAAGGTCTCATGAAAAAATAAGAGAAGGAAACTACCAAAGCT
>JAOUFL010000158.1 GCA_029858245.1 Candidatus Zixiibacteriota bacterium | reverse complement strand
TTATTTATGGGTTATGGAGAAAAATAAAGCTCTGGAAAATAGGGAAGCAAGAGGATCGATATGATCAAATCTTTAGAAGAATAAAGACATTACTCTATTATGGAGCACTGCAGGTCAGGAATTTAGAAAAGTTATTTCCTGGTATTATGCACCTTTTCATCTTCTCTGGACTTATTATCCTTTTCCTCGGCACAGTCATAATCTTCCTGCAGGAGGATCTGACTTTACCGCTTTTCGGGATTACTTTCCTTCACGGTAATTTCTATCTGTGGTATTCGCTTGTATTAGACTTATTCGGTGTCTTGGCAATAATCGGAGTCCTCTTAGCTTTATACCGGAGATTTTTTCCAAGACCTGAGAGTCTGGATAATAAATCGGAGGATTTCCTTTCCCTATACTGGCTCCTCTTAATTCTGATCACTGGATTCTCCAACGAAGGTTTGAGGATTGCTGCAACTAACCCCGAGTTCGAAAAATGGTCTTTTGCTGGCTGGCAAATAGCTTCCTTAGTGAGGTCTCTTAATTTTGAAGCTGGCTCAATTCAGATATTACACCGTATAAGCTGGTGGGCTCATCTATTCCTTGCTTTCGGATTTATTGGATATATATCCTATTCCAAGCTCCTGCATATCTTCACTTCCCCCCTGAATATCTTCTTCCGCTCCTTTGAGCCGATTGGCCTGGTTAAACCCATTCCCGATTTAGAGAATCAGGAGACCTTTGGAGTTTCCAGATTAGAGGAGTTCACCTGGAAAGACTTGTTAGATACAGACGCCTGCACTAAATGTGGTAGATGTCAGGATAATTGTCCCGCTTCTCTTTCCTCCAAGCCGCTTTCTCCTGAGAAGGTTATACTTGACTTGAAAACTCACCTTCAGGAGAAAGGTAATTTAGTACTCCAGAAAAAAGAACCCAACCCGAACAAAAACCTCATCGGTGAGGTTATTCTGGAAGATGAGCTCTGGGCATGCACTACCTGCGGTGCCTGTATGAGAGCCTGTCCGGTTTTAATCGAGCATATACCCAAAATCATAGATATGAGGAGAAATCTGGTTTTAATGCAGAGCCGATTCCCTCAAGAGGTTTCATTATTTTTTAAAAACTTAGAGAATAATTATAATCCCTGGACCATCGGTTTTGCCACCAGAGCTGACTGGGCTAAAGGGTTGAATGTAAAACTGTTGTCAGAAGGTAAAGAGGTAGAATACCTTTACTGGGTTGGCTGTGCTGGCTCTTTCGACGATAGAGTTAAAAAGGTCTCCAGGGCGATGGTTAATATTTTAAATCAGGCAGGTGTAACCTTTGGCATTCTGGGAACTGAAGAATATTGCTGTGGTGAAACTGCCCGAAGGATGGGGAATGAGTACTTAGGTCAGATTTTAGTCCAGCAAAATATAGAGACTTTTCGGAAATATAATATCACAAAGGTGATAGTCTCCTGTCCCCATGGATACAATACTTTCAAAAACGAATACCCCTTATTTGGCTATAAATTGGAAGTAATACACCATTCTGAATTTATTCTTGATCTAATTGGAAAAGGTAAGCTTTCTTTAGGTAAAAAGCTCTCGCAAACAGTTGCCTACCATGATTCATGCTATTTGGGGCGGTATAACCAGATATATGAATCTCCCAGGGAACTTTTAAAATGCCTCGGCTTGAACCCAAGGGAAATGGAACTGTCCAGGGATAAAGGATTCTGCTGTGGTGCCGGGGGAGGGAGGATGTGGATGGAGGAAAAAATAGGTGAAAGGATTAACCAGAAAAGATTAAAACAGGCACAAGAGAGTGGGGCTAATGTGGTAACCACAGCCTGCCCGTACTGTCTTACCATGCTGGAGGATGGTATAAAGGAGCTGGAAATAAAGGATATGCGGGTATTAGATCTGGCTGAGTTAGTTGAACACTCTATTTAAAAATAAAATGCTTCTAAAAAGTAACCAATTTTATGACCTTTTGTCTTCTGATTTTGACCTTATGATCTCCTGGGAGAAAAGACTTAAGGTCGAGGCTCCTTTTTTTGAAAAGATTTTCAGGGAAAATAAAGTTAAAAAAATATTAGACCTTGCCTGCGGTACCGGCAAACACTCGATATTTTTTGCTAAATGTGGATATGAGGTTACGGGGGTAGATAACAGCAGGAAAATGATTGAAATTGCAAAAAAGAGCACAAGAGGCTTATACACAGTTAAATTCATAAAAGCAAATTTTTTGGTTGTTTATCCGAGAGTAAAGGAAAAGTTTGATGCAATCATCTGTCTGGGTAATTCACTCCCTCATCTGTTGAGTAAAAATGCCCTGAGAAAAACCTTGCAGAATATCGGCAAACTTTTAAATCCAGAAGGGATTGTAATATTTCAAAACAGAAACTATGATAAAATTCTCAGTCAAAATTTGAGGTTTATGTCTCCGAATATTACATTCCGAAAAAATGAAAGGATAATATTTTTCAGGGTTCTGGATTTTTGTAAGAACAAAATAATCTTTAACTTAGTTACTTACAGGGAGAAGGGAGGGGTTTGGAGTTTTCAAACAAAATCGACCTTTTTGCGTCCAATTATGGTAAAAGAAATAGAAGGGATTCTCAGGATTTTGAATTTCACAGATCTGAAATTCTTCGGAGACTATAAATCTAATCCTTATAGGAAAAAAACTTCTGAAGACCTTATTCTTTTTGCCAGAAAAGGTTAGATAATATTTAAAGGAGAAAAAATGACAGATAAAGAAAAGATTGCCAAGGAAATGACTTTTGGTGAAGTCCTGAGAAAATATCCTCAGACCATCAAAACTTTTTTCAGTTATGGAATGCACTGTTTTGGATGTTCCATCGCCGAAAACGAGACAATAGAACAGGGGGCTCTGGCTCACGGAGTATCCCCGGATGAGCTGGTTGAGGAGTTAAATAAAATCATCTCAGAGGGAGTAAAAGGGAAGGATGAACAACAGTCAGAAATTAGCTGAAGATATCCTTAAGCTGAAAAAAGAGCGTAAGGCTATAATCTTAGCACATAATTACCAGATACCGGAGATTCAGGATATTGCAGATTTTGTCGGTGATTCCCTTGGTCTCAGTCAGGAGGCATCGAAAACTGATGCGGAGGTAATACTTTTTTGCGGGGTTCACTTTATGGCGGAGACTGCAGCTATTCTCTGTCCGGGTAAAACCGTTCTGATGCCGGATATTAATGCGGGTTGCCCTATGGCGAATATGATAACCTTAAGACAGCTTAAAGAGAAAAAGAAACAATATCCCCAAGCTCAGGTGGTTACATATATAAACTCGAAAGCAGAGATAAAAGCGGAAAGTGATTACTGCTGTACCTCATCCAATGCGGTTAAAGTTGTACAGGCAATTCCTGAAAGCAAGGAGATTATATTCATTCCAGATAAATATTTAGGCAGTTATGTAGCCTCTCAGACCAAAAGAAACCTTATCCTCTGGGAAGGATACTGCCCAACACATAGAAGGATTTTGCCTGAGGATATATTGAAGAAAAGGGCTTTATATCCCAAAGCAGAGGTCCTGGTTCATCCCGAATGTATTCCCGAAGTCATAGCTATGGCAAATAAGGTGCTTTCTACCAGCGGGATCTGCAGACATGTCAGGGAGTCTGAATCCGAGGAGTTTATTATCGGCACAGAAATCGGTATTTTACACCAGTTAAAAAAGAAGAATCCGGAAAAGAAGTTCTACCCTGCTTCCGAACTTGCCGATTGTCCCAATATGAAGCTGAATAATCTGGAAAAGCTTTTATGGTCCCTGGAGGATTTAGTATATAAGGTAGAAGTCCCCAAGGAGATTGCCCGAAGGGCGAAAAGGTCGATTGACCGGATGTTAGAGATTGTTTAGAAAATAGTGTAACTAATGCATTGACATGCTCAATGCAGTCCAAAATGAGTAGGGGCGACCCGTCGGGTCGCCCCTACAGGCTTGTTAACAACAAATTATGCCAGAACTACCAGAAGTAGAAACAATTGCCAGGGGATTAAGGAAAACCATCTTAGGGAAAAAGATAAAGTCAATAAAATTATCTCCCTGCAGAATTCTTCAAAATAGTACTGTTTGCCTCAGTAACAAGTTAAACAGGCAAAAGATAACGCAGGTAAAAAGAAGGGGGAAAAATATTATACTCCATCTCTCGGGGGATGATGTTATAATCATTCATCTGGGTATGACTGGCCAGCTACTATTTTTAACTAATAAAACTCCGTTTGGCAAGCATGACCATATAGAGTTGAGATTTTCCGATAACACTTTTTTAAGATTTAGCGATATCAGAAAATTCGGTAAATTCAAACTGGCAAAATTCTCCCCTCAAAAAAAGCTGGATGATTTGAGGGAGCTAGGTCCTGAACCCCTGGAGATTACAAAAGATGCCTTTATTCGGCTCTTACAAAAAAGAAAAGGTAAAATCAAAACCACCCTCCTTAACCAGAGAGTAATTGCCGGAATTGGTAATATTTATGCAGATGAAACTCTATTTGAGGCTAAAATCCATCCGGAGGAGAAGGTATGTGATCTCGGTCCAAGCAGATTGGGAAAGTTACATCAGGCAGTCAGGAAGATCCTAAAAAAAGCCATACAGGCTGGTGGCTCATCGGTTGATGATTATTTGAATCTTGAGGGTATAAAGGGATTTTTTCAGCTTCAGCACAAAGCCTATGGAAGGGAAGGAAAACCTTGTACCAGATGTAATACAAAGATTGAAAGGATAGTCTTAAGCCAGCGCTCAAGCTATTTCTGCCCTAAATGTCAGAAAAGCAGGGGTTCTCCACCAGAGACGGATTGAATCCCAAAGAGGGTATGTGCGTGTTATAAAAAAAAGGACAGCCAAGGGCTGTCCTTGCAATTTTTGGAGGTCTGAAGATCTCCGGTAACTTAATACTTCAAACTCTTTTTAAAACTCTTCCTTTTCCAAAAACAGGTTCCTCATAAGCTCGTCGATCTTCTCTATACGGAAGGGCTTAGGCAAGTATCCGTCTGCTCCCTCTACCAGGGCTTTATCCTCCGGGTAGGCACCGGGATATGCGGTTATCATCACGACTGGAGTCTTCAAGTTATTTTCCTTGATCTTCTTCAGAAGAGTTATCCCATCCATATGAGGCATCTTGATATCGGTTATCACCAGATCGAAATTCTCTTTCTGTAAAATACACCAGGCTTTTTCCCCGTCCTCTGCAGAGCTGGGGGAATAATCCAGAGAGGAAAGCGTATCTACAAGCATATTTCTTAATACCTCATCATCATCCACCACCAGTATCTTTTTGGGAGCAGTCTTTTTTCCGGTCTCCTGTTTTTTGGTTCCCAATAGATTTTCAATAGCTTCTTCTATTTTGCCGATACGGAAAGGTTTTGCTAAAAAGCCATCTGCTCCTTTTTGAAGAGCCTGCTCCATGGTGTAGTTGAAGTTGTAGCCGGTTATAAGAAGAACTGGCAGGCTTGTTTCCTTTGCTTTGATTGACTCCAGAAGAGAAAGTCCGTTCATCTTGGGCATCTTAATATCAGTGATCACCAGGTCCATCTTCTGTTGTTCCAGAATGGATAATGCTTCCTCGCCATCCCTGGCTCCAAAAGTGCTGTAGCCCAAAGCAGAGAGTGTCTCGATCATCAACTGGCGGGTTTTCTCCTCATCATCCACGATCAAAACTTTGGTTACCTGATTCATATAAAACCTCAATTTTATAGGTG
>JAOUFL010000157.1 GCA_029858245.1 Candidatus Zixiibacteriota bacterium | reverse complement strand
CTGACCCTTAAAGTTAAGGAACTTTCTTTTTCCATGGAGGATAAGGATAATATACTGGTTAAATCCATTATAGAGAGAAAAAGTTATAATCTTGAGGAAGAAAAGATACCAAGTTTACCAACCAAAGAATTCTTAGGGCTTTTCAGTCCAAAAGGATTTATGCTCATTCCTATTCACTCTGAGAACAGAGCCTTAGGTCTATTAGTAGTAGATAACCTCATAACTAAAAATAAAATCTTAGAGGAGGATCGAGTTGCCCTGGAGACTTTTGCGAACCAGGCTGCTGCCCAGATTGAGAATATAATTTTACAGCAGGAGCTAAAAATAAAGATGAAGGAGTTAGAGCATACAGCACAGCTTTTGAGGGAGAACCAGAATTATCTTTTACAGGCAGAAAGATGGGTGGATATCGGTAAATTAGCTACTACTGTAGCCCACGAGGTAAAAACCCCATTAGTAGCCATAGGAGGTTTTGCCCACAGAGCTTTAAAGAAAGCAAAAGAGGGAAAACTGATTTCAGGTGAGTTAGAGATTATCTTAAAAGAGACCCAGAGACTCGAGAGTATAACTTCGGAGATACTGGATTATTCTAAAGTTACTCGATTAAATTATGAGAAAATGGATTTAAATTTGCTGATCAAAGATGCCCTTGAGGTTTTAAAGGATAAGTTAAAATATAATGATATTAAGTTGAAGATCAGGTTATCTGCGGATGCTTTTGTTGTGGAGATAGATTCCAAAAGAATAAAGCAGGTTCTTTTCAACCTGATTGAAAATGCCCTTGAGGCAATGCCTCAGGGGGGAGTCTTAACCGTCTGGACCAGAAAGAAGGAGAATCTCGTGCTCTTCGAGATTGCGGATACTGGCGGTGGAATAAGCCAGGAGCATATGGATAAATTATACATTCCCTTTTTCACTACCAAGCCCCAAGGCTCCGGATTGGGCTTGTCCGTTTCTAAAAAAATAATATCGGACCATTCAGGCTACATAGAGGTGAAAAGCGAGATAAACAAGGGAACCAAGTTTACAGTTTATCTTCCCTTTTCAAGAGCGGAAAGATAAAGGCTCTTTTATGTATAAAATACTTTTAGTAGAAGATGAGCCCAATCTTTTAGAGCTTTATAAAGAGGAGCTCCAGGAAGAGGGCTATGAGATTATATCTACAATGGACGGGGAGGATGCTGTTCTGAAAACGAAAAAGGAGCTTCCGGACCTGGTAGTTTTAGATATAAAGATTAAGAAGCTACAGGGATTAGAAGTGTTAAAAAAAATTAAGGAGTTCAACAAAAATCTCCCGGTTATCTTGAACTCAGCTTATGAAGTTTTCAAGCTGAATTTCTCCTCCTGGATTGCAGATGCCTACCTGATTAAATCATCCAATTTAACTGAGTTGAAAGAGAAGATAAAAGAGCTTCTGGTGGTATAATGGCTCTAGCGTACTCAATCACTTGAGGCTGAATAGATGTTTTAATAATCTCACCTCTGCCTGTAACGGGATTTTCAACCCAGCTTCTTTCCTTAAAAGGAGAGGGTATCCGTAGGTTGCCACGAGGGAGGACAATGCTACGGAGGTATGGAGGCATTGACCATATTATTTCAAAATATTTTGTATCCCCAGAGACGATTCAACCCATAATCAGCTTTTCTGTAATTGCTAAGTTGATTGAATTTTTTTTACATTCCAAGAGGAAAACTTCAAATTTTAATTAACATAATGGGAACCTGAAGGTTTTAGTTACCTACCTCTAAACTCTTATTCAAACCTGCCGATAAGTCTATTAAGAATAAACAGTTCAGGTCAAAAACTTTAAAAGGGAGTGGTTATGAAAAGGAAAACCTTTTTTGTTTTGGGAATAGTTTTTGTATCATTGGCTTTGATTCTATTACTGAGCGGGTGTAAGAAAAAATCCACTACACCCACCCCAGAGCCCGATAATCAGCAGGTCTTGAAGACTTTCGGTGCATCTCCTTCCTCTATTCAGGTGGGTGATACAAGTTTTCTCAGCGCTGAGGTGACAGTCCAGAATGATGATCCCTTAGCCAGCGTTCAAGTTAATTTCTCAGCTTCACCTTCCTCCAAAGGCTCTTTTGGAAGCAGTTCTGCTAATACAGATTCTTCAGGAATAGCCTCTACCTATTTTGTTTCCTCGGATACAGGAAATGTAACCTTAAGAGCTTACCTTTCTAATGGCAGTGACCTGACTGCAGATTTGCAGATTTCCACCACTGCAGTTTCGACTGATTCCATAGCCAGTATCGAGCTTATTTCTGTTAACCCTTCCATTCAGGTTAAAGGAACTGGAGGGATCGAGTCTGTGGTTTTGGTAGCAACCGGCTATGACAAGTTTGGTAACGTTGTTGGAGCAGGAAATGAGATTGTTTTCCGGATTCTTAATGGTCCCAATGGTGGTGAGAACCTGGAGAATAAAGGTTATGGACCGGATACCGCTTTGACCTGCGAGGCAGGAAATGCGTCTGTAACCCTGAATAGTGGAACTGTCTCAGGGACTGTAGAGATCAGGGCTGAGGTAGGTTTAATACGTTCAAGAGTAACAAAAGTGGCTATACACGCCGGACCTCCGGTTTATCTCTCCTTAGGAGCAGGTGAATTAAATATTCTGGGATGGAACTATGTGAATTGCTCCACTCCAATCACAGCCATGGTGGATGATGTTTATGGAAATCCAGTACAGGATAATACAGCAGTTTACTTTGGTACTGAAGAGGGAATGGTGGATGCCTATGATTTGACCAGCGGAGGTTTTGCTACATCTGAATACCATTCAGGTGAGCCCAGAAACGATGGACAGGCTTATGTTTGGGCATCAACCTCTGGAGGGACAGTAGCTGATACCATAAAGATCATTATCTCAGGGGAACCTTTTTCAGTAGCATTTTTAACTTATCCAACATCTATTATTGCTGATGGGCTCTCAAAAGGTAATGTTACAGTTGAAGTACTGGATATAAACGGTAATTATGTAATCGGAGGTACTTCTGTTGTAATGGAATCAGATTTTGGGACCTGTCCTTCCGGTGCTACTCAAGATGGTATATATGCCTCTATATTCGACACTAAGCTTACCAGTGAAGTTCTGGACAAGGATTATTCGGCAGTTACACCAGATGATGGAATCGGGGCTGTTTCCTATCTCACTGCGAAATCAGGAGGTGTTAAAGATGCAGTACAAGTGAGTTTCTTAACAGATTTGGCTTATCAGAAAAATTGCAATCTGGATATTGAGGGTACAGTAGTCTATGAAGGGCAAGCTGCTATAAATGTTGAGATCAAAGATCGTTATGGAAATCCTTTAGGCGGGCATATATTAACTGCTTCTGCTACTCAAGGTACTATAACAAATTCTCCTGATACCACCAATGCCTTTGGTGAATCCTGGAAAATGGTCTTTAATGCACCACCCGCTGATACAAGTATTAAGAGCTCAACTATAACCATAACTGATCAGGATCCGCGGGGAAGCTGGATAATTTTAAATAAGAAGGTTACTTTAAGTGCTACTCTTAAAAAGAAATAGTAAATAGGAGATAAAAAATAAAAAGCCCTCAAAATGAGGGCTTTTTTTATTGAATCAGTCCGAGCCAGTTTCCAAAGAGGAAATAGATTCTGCCGATTAAAAGGGACATTCTGGACATCACCGTATATCCAAAGGAAGCACCAAAAGATATCATCAGAAACCAGATACCGATTTTGGCTGCACCTCCCAGGGTCCCTTTGTGTTCCTTGGAGAAGAAAAAGTAGATTAAGGATGTTATCACCCCTATGATCAGGATGATATTGTTTAAAGAGGATAGCCAATTACCAGTCCATAATGGCAGTATATTGGCATAGATCTGGGTTATTAAATCACCGGTGCTATATCCTATAATGGCTATACCGGCAAATATGCCGATGATTAACGCCATTGACCAGCGGGAAAGCCAGGCATAATTCTTGGTCAGGCGGGTAAAAAACAAGATCCCGAAAATGAACGGGACTATAAGGATTATGGATTGCCACATAAATGAGAACCCCAGCTCTGGGAAAGAGAAAAGAAGATTCAAGTCCAGTCTCATCAGAGGATCCCACAGGTTAGGTCTGAAGACGTTATGATATTCCAGGGAAGTCCAGTATCCTGCAGAGATGCCTACATAGAGATGCTCAGCAAACTTGTAAAAAGGATTATCCTTATACAGGAAACTAAAGCAGAATAAGGTTAATCCTGCGGCAACCCATGTTCCTATTAATTCTGATGTAGGCATAATCTATTAACCTTTCTCCTTTTTCATTCCTCTGGTGGAAAAGTAGGCGATATTACCTATCAGGATGAAGAGAAAAATCACCAGGTGGGCTACAGATTGTGAGTCCATACCTCTTTTTCCCAATCCTATAATCCCCTCCAACTGCTCATATTCAGCCGCACCTTTCATCCCGCCTAAGAGCCCTACTAATTGCCCGGATTGCAAATAGGGATAAAATTCCGGAGCACTCACAGCAGTACAACCTGAAGCAAGTTTTATATGAAAACGGGATACAACCTGTAAAACCCATTCCTTGGTTCCAGGAAGACCTCCAGATATATTTACAATCATAGCTAAATCGCTGAAGTTTTTTACCCCTTGCATTATGGGCAAATCATCGGTCTTATTTCCGTGATAATCAGTGGGAAAAGTCTGGGGAATTGAATTCCCCATTGAGACCATAACCACTTCCCTGCCTTCTTTAAAACCTAAATTCACAAAATCTTCACCATATTTTTTATGAAACTCACCAATTGCCACTTCATTAAAAACTCTTTCTGCCAGAGGGGAGCCAGTAGCCCAGAGCTGTATGGAGATTATTTTAATATTTCTCTTACAAAGCTGTCTCACTGCAGTCAGGTGCATGGGCCAGAGCTCTGGCATTGAGCCAGGGTCATAATCAGCGCTTAAGAGGACCTTAGAGCCTTCGGGTAAGGATTCTATGGTATCATAAAAGCTTTGCACCGGCTGGGTGACTGAGAACTTTATATTCAAGGGGATGAAAAGTGGCAAGATCAAAGCACAGGCTACGAAGATAAAGATTATCCTTCTATCCAATTTCTCTAACTTTTTGAAAAACTCTTTCATAGGAAATTACTCTCCGCCCATATAGGTTTTCTCCAGGCCGATCAATACTTTGATTCCGGTGGAGATAGCACCTAAAGCAGCTCCGATCATTATGGCTCTTTTAGCAGCAAGCTGGGGGACATTCATAATCCATTCGGTGAAGGGTGGGAAACCTTTCCAGACCAATTCACCCAACGGCACCCTGCCGATCATCACCAGGACTGCGGTAATTCCCAGAAGTGCGGCTTCCCAGCTTCTTATCCGGAAAGCTCTGAATGCGGCTGAGGAAATATAAAAGGCTAAGAGGGCAAACATAGTTGCCTGCATGGGGTAGATGGCGTTCATAAAGACCCAGTTAAAAGCTGTGCCTTCCCTGACCCCACCCAGGATTCCGAAACAGATCATCAGGATTAACCCGGCCACTAAAACGACCTTATATATCCAATCTTTACCTTTCCTATATATCACCTGGGAGTTTACTCTGAAGATATTGACAACTCCCAGGACATAGGCAAAAGCAATGCAAATTATAGCCCATTGATTAACTACCTGGGCTACTGGCTGAAGTTTGGGGCTGAAGTAATTTCCGATAAAGAAAGCTCCAGCTAAGAAACAGATGATTATGGGGACTTCTCTACGCATATCGTTTATATTTTGTAGGGG
>JAOUFL010000156.1 GCA_029858245.1 Candidatus Zixiibacteriota bacterium | reverse complement strand
AGGTTGGAGAGGATAAGTTAATCAGCGAGTTAAATCCTTTACGCAGGACGATTTTCATCTTTTTCAGGTCGTAAACATACAGCAGGTCTTTCTCCTGGCTCTTGGATACAAAGACTATCCGGCTGTCTCTGGAGCCGTCCACTTTACTGTCTAATAGATGGAGTGATTCGAAATAAGGAGACCTCTCTCCCTTGACCAGAGTCAAAAGCTTCTCTTTCTCTCCGCGAGGAGACATCAGATATAAACTTGAATATCCTAATTTGTTCGATTTGAATACCACCCAATCCTCAAGCACACCTTTGTATCTGTAGGGAACTAAAGCAGGTTTGACATTTATGCCATCAAAGGTCAGCTGGGAAGCTACTCTTTTAGGCAGGTCACCGGATGAGATGTCCGGGTAATATTTTTTCTTGAGACTGTATTCCCATTCCTCTCCTAACTCCTTCAGGTCTTTGTTAAAGGTTAATTCAATCACCTCTGCGAAATCCCCGCCTCTCCAGTAATTGTCAAATAAAAATGTGATGCGGTCCTCCCCGTATTCTTCGGCTAAGAAATCCAGGAACGATTCCCCCTCCTTATACATCAGATAAGAACCGTATATCTCCCCCATATTCTCGATTTTAACCAGTTTCCCGGAAATAACCAGATCTTTGATTATCATTTCGGCTTCGGATGCAATATCATTGGACCAGTGTTCAGCCAGCCCTTCCTGAAACCATAAAGGAGGCTCTAAGTAATTATAGCGTCGATGAAGTTTCATCACGAAGTTAATCTTTTTGTAAACGAACACATGCACCAGCTCGTGACAGATAGTATGTTTGAAATCCGCATAGGAGCCGTTGAAAGGTATGACCATCCTGCCTTTGAAAAACTCGGTAAATCCAGCCACGTTTTCCGGTAAAAGGCTCGGTATGACGTTGGTCTGCTCGAAATAGTTGGGGGAGGTGTAGATAATCAGCGGTGTTCTCTGTGCTATATGGTAATTGAACTTATCCTGTAAGTAGATATAGCTGTCCTCGGCTATCTTAGCTGCGATCTCGGCAAGTTCCTTTCCTTCCACATAAAAATAAACGTTGAAATGTTCGGTGCTCAGGACCTGCCAGTCGAATTTGGTATACTGGACTTTGTTTTTACCGAAATAATACTGTGAATATAATTCATGCGGTAATAGTAAAAATAAGCAGAAATATAATAAACAGAGATACGATTTTTTCATCACGGCTGGGCGGTTTGATTTTGTCAAAGCTTGGAAAGGCTGATTTCCTTATCTTTCTGGGATAATATCTCCTGGGCTTTTTCAATCACCTCATCCCGGTTTAACCTCCATAAAAAACCCTTTTTCCTTCTCTTGAGAAAATTCTCTATAGCTATAAAGTCCTTGGGGGTTCCTATTTTCCCTAATATCTCAAGTGCTGCTATCTGAAGCTCGTATTTTTCCTTCCCGGAAAAAGCAGGCGGGAGAAATTCATCGTCTGTTGCAACCTTCATAATAAAATCCCTGCTGTTATTCTCATCTATCTTGACCATAACAGTCAAAATCTTTTTTCTGTCAGTGAAAGGTGTGAAAAATAACTCTTTCAAGCCGGGAACAAATCCCTTTTCGCCGGAAAGGGCAATCAGGCTCACGGCTTTTTTCCGAACCTCTTCATCTGTGTCTCTGATCAGCTCCAGTAAAACCTGAATAGCCTTCTCCTTTTTCTTTTTCTCGAGCACTTTCAGCACTTCCAGCCTAACCCTCGGATCCGGGTCCCTGGCAAATTCCAGTATTAATTTAACTGAGACCTGACTATCGATATTACCCAGAACGAAAAGAGCATTCCTAATAATATACCAGGATTCGTCTTCAAGGAGATTTTGGTTTGCGCTTCTTTTGAATTTTTCCTTGCTGGAAAGCAGATTTGAAATAACCTCAACTGCTTCTTTTCCCAGATCACTTAACAGCCTTAAAGCCCAGATGCGGATATGCCGTTTCTCCACAGTAAATATCCCCACCAGTTTTTGTGCGACTTTTTCTCTATTCAGGTTTTGCAGCAGTTTCTCGGTCTCTTTCCCTTTCTGGGTACTGAACCCGGCAAAAAGAGGCTGGAGCAGTAAATCCAAGTTTTGTTCGGAGGATATCCGATCAATAAATTCCTTTTTTAAGCTATGGAACTTCTGCCTCAGCGTTTCATTCTGAGTCTTTAAATCAGCTTTCTCCAGCATCCGATTAACCTCATCCAGCTTGCACACTTTTACCAGGTTGGAAAAATTCGAAGACAAAATCTCAAAATATCCTTCATGGAATTTTATAGTTACTATATTCTTTTCAGGCTGCTCTGTCAACCTGTCTTTAATATATACGAAGTCTCCTTCCTTTTCTTCGGAAATCGAAAGCTCCATCAGCTTTTTCAGAGCCAGCAGGGAGGTTTCTCTGAGTTTCTCATCTGATGAATCCAGTTTTTCCACAAGAGAGTCGATTATCTTCTTTTTGAGCTTTTCATCCGGGCAATAAATTATCTCCATCTTTCTTTTTTCGACCTCATCTTCTTTTAACTGACCCTGTTCGAGCTTTTGCAAAAACTCAAGATTCCTTGAGATTTGCTCTTCTTTACTTTTATAGGTTTGATTTATCAGCAGGTCGAAATATCTCTCGTCGATAATGCCGTACCCGGATAAAAGCTCTTTAAGTCTGGGTAAAAGCCTTTGCTGGTCTCTTTTCTCCAGTGCTTTTTTAACCAGTTTCAGAGCTTCCTCAGAAGAGCTTTCCATTTCAGCCTGGTCTTTGAAAAAATCCTTCAGATGTGAGCTTAGCATGACCAGCAATTCATCATCTGACATATTGTCGATCTCCACTTTAAGTTCTTCCATTAGTTTTTTAACGTCAATACCCTCCCCGCAGATTCCCGCACCCTCTCCCCCTTTAACAAATCTCTGTTCATCAGATAAAGATTCAGTCCCCGGGAGGATATCCTTACCAAAAATCTCCTTAAGTTTACCCTTTTCGATCGACTTCCCCAGAAGTATGTCTTTTAACAAATCAGGATGTTCTCTTATGACCCTGGATAACTCGGATTTAAGGTTTACATTCTGAATATAATCTGATTTGACTACCTCCTCATCTTCGGAGATAACCTCGTACCTTAACTGGTTTAACCTTATATGAGCTACCTCGTTATTCTGCAGATAAGAGGATAAACTCTCTTCTGTTTTCAGGATAAAATACAGCAGGAAAGACTTCAGCTCTCCCTGGTCTAATCCCGGACTGAAGCTAATGCTTTTGATATTCTGCTTGTCCATTATATTAAAGAGCTTGTTGGAAACAGAGCTTAAGTCTAAATTTTCCTCCTCCAGAACCAGTTTGTTTTCCACCCGCCCCAGGGTAAGCTCTCCTTTTGTTTTAAGAAATTCCTCAAATAATTGATAAGTCTTTTGCAGGGATGTTTTATTTACCGGATGTTCCTGGGGATAGGTACTCAGCCTTTTTATGGCAGAGTTGAGCTCTTTAAATATATTTAAGATTACGCTGTTTCTCATCTCTTGCATACCTTTACCCCTGATATTATAGCACTATATCTATTAATCGACATCTAAAGTCAGCTCTTTAAGTACAAAGGGGTAAGGCGAATTTTCAGCGGGATTTTAATAAATTCTCAAAAACAGACTCCAGTGAATCTTACAGTTCCTCTACCAGAGCCTTATCAATACATTTTATTTTATAAAATTATCCTTTTTTCTTACAGAACGGGATTTTCATTCCCAGCCGCTGAAAGGAGGGTATTCATCCACCATACACATCCAGTAAGCCTGTACTCGATTAACATACCTCTGGTATCTTATAAGAAATGCAAAGGACTCCTTGGGGAAATTACCATTGAGGATTATCATTAACCCGGCATAGAGCAGGACTAAAAAAGCTCCAATGCCATAAATCGCCATAAAAACACCATGAGGGATTCCGATATAAATCCAGCCCAGAAAAAACCGGGCTAAGACCAGCAAAGGGTTGGACTTCTGGGGATAATCCACGTCGTACTTGACCGGGTATTCTGGCATATTAACCTCCTTCAAAAAAATTAATATTTATTTATATTAAGTTTTTTATCCTCATTGAGATCTGATTTTATACAAAACCGCCCAGGCTTTGGAGGAGTATTTTACAGTAGTATCGGCTACACTTTCATTATCTAAGAAATCGATATAGGCGTGTTTATACACATTGAGATCTTGAGAACTGGAGCTGGTAGTCCAAAACGCTTCATATTCTTTACCACTAACCTGGTGGAAAGGAATTTCTCTCCATGCTCCCTCTTCAAAGATATGAAGAAAATAATAATCAGATGTATCCGAGACCAGTATACCAAAGCTGACTTCAGCAGATTTATCAAATTTCAGAACAGAGTCAACATTAATCAGTTGATCTACAGCTATAGATTTACTCGAACCGGAGAAAGTAACATTAACCTGACCAAATCCACCTGCTGGCTTGGGTAATGAATAAATCTCACCATTGGATACCTTCATCAGCAGCCAGCCCTTATAGATATCCCCCGAATTACCCCACTGCTCAAAATAAGCTTTGACCCTGGAAAATGCTTTAAACTCCTTGGTATATTCTTTCCCGGAGATAAAGGTATGAAAACTCCCCTGAATGGAATCATCCCAGGTAACATTAGCATATCTGAAATAATGGATAGAATCATCAGGTTCTCGAATGTTTACCGTTATCCAGTTTTCTCTTCTGGTTATTTCCCGGTAAAAGTTCGGATCATCAGAAGATGTATCGTATACGTCTGCAGAAAAGATATCAGGACGGGCTTTGATATAATCGTGTAAGGCATTAACATCCGTATAGGTTGGGGAAACAGGCCTCTTGCAGGTGAGGGAAAAGAATAAAAGTAGCAAAATCATGCAGACTATTGAATATTTTAAAGCAGATTTAAACATATAACCTCACTTGTATCTCGTTACCTATAAAATATACGCCTGTAGCTTTAAAACCAAGTAAAAAATCTATTTTTTAACCTATGGAAGTAGTAACCTCACTTTGCTTTACTCTTCGTTGTTGTCCTCACCAACGAAGTAAGCTTGACGAAAGCTCTACTGGTCAGGAGACCAAAAGAGAGCAGAATTTATGTAGTTGCCCAATTAATTGGGCTGCTTTTTAGTGGTGCTATTCTAAGTTTAATTTACAGTTTTTTCCCTCTCCTTTTTAAGGAGAGGGCTTCGTCGTGAGCTCCCTTCGGTCTGAGCTCAGGATCGAAGACAGCCAAACAGTAAGGGTGAGGTTTTTGAAAATAAATTGGAGACGTATACAATACGTCTCTACAAAAAGTTTATTCCGGAAAAATCTTGCCGGGATTGATTATCCCCTCAGGGTCAAATGCTTCCTTGATCTTCTTCATAAACTCAATCCCCGTTTTGCCGATCTCTTTTTCCAGATACTTGGATTTGGTAGTTCCGATACCGTGCTCACCTGAAAGAGTACCTCCCAGGCTCAAGGTCAAATCAAACAGCTTATCCACTGCCTGTTCCACCCGGTGCATTTTTTCCTTATCCCGGATGTCCGCCATAAGATTAACGTGCAGATTTCCATCCCCGGCGTGCCCGAAGGTATTAATCTGAACGTTATACTCCTTAGCTAATTTTTTAATCCCTGAAACCAGCTCCGGCAGTTTACTTGGAGGAACGCATACATCTTCATTTACCTTGGTTGGTGCAATCCTTAATAAGGAAGCAGAAACAGACCGCCTTATTTTCCATAAATTCTCTTTTTCCTCATT
>JAOUFL010000155.1 GCA_029858245.1 Candidatus Zixiibacteriota bacterium | reverse complement strand
ACATTACCATGGGGAATATCCTGCTTGAGTCCGGAAAGTATAATGAAGCCAGGGCAGAGTTTGATAAAGCCTTGAAACTGGTCAAAGCAACAAGCCTTCCCCAGGAAGTAAAGGACAATGCAGAGCGCGGCTATCTTTACAATGCTGCCCGAATCGATTTGCTTTTAAAGAATTTTTCTGCTGCAAAAGCCAAAGCAGAGGAATTCCGGGCAAAGGTTGAAGCTATCAACAATCCTGTTCAGATAAGACTCGCGCATGAACTGACGGGTATGATTGCGCTCGAGGAAAAAGATTACGACAAAGCACTGGAGGAGCTCCAGCTAACCAATCAGCAAAATCCCTACAACCTCTACCGGATAGCTCTGGCATATAAGGGCAAGGGAGATCAGGAAAAAGGAAAAGAATTCTGTATTAAAGCTGCAGAGTTTAATGCGATTGATGGCGTGAATTTTGTATACGGCAGGAAAAAAGCCCGTCAGTTGCTGGATTCGATGTAAGATTGGTTGCCTTACTTACTGCAAGCTGAGCTATTTAATAAAACCGTGGAGCAGGTACTTTATGTTCACTAACCCTGCAAGCTGGATGTAGGTAAGACAACTTTAAAGCAGATGAATATATAAAATTCATTTCATACCTTCAAACTTCAACATTCGGGCAAGGCAGAGTATCTTTTAATTAGGCCAGTAAGTATTTCAACAATTTTGTTTTTAATTTGTAGCTGGAAATCCACTCACTGCATTCCACATAATATATAATTACCTCAACGGCCTATAAGGTTAGCTAAAATATTTTGAACTAATTAAAATTTTTGTTGACATATTTAGTTGTATTATTATAAATTCTGGTTAAATCAAACCATATAACCCGGGAGGTTGGTTAAATGAAAAACTTAAATGCCTTAGACTGGATAACCATCGTGCTGGTTATCATTGGCGGGTTGAATTGGGGGTTGGTTGGCATTTTCGGTTTTGATCTGGTCGCTGCAATTTTCGGAGAGATGTCTGCACTCTCGAGAATTATCTATACTGTAGTTGGTATATGTGCAGTTTATGTGCTAGTGATGCTGGGAAAACTCGCTAAAAAATAACTTCATCCTCAGGACATCTCTGATTTATTTATTAAAAAAACACCCGGGGAGGGGATAAGTAAGGACAGAATCCTCCACAGGCGGATTATTGCTCTTAATGTTTAAAGGCAAGGTTAAAACCTTGCCTTTAACTTTTTATGGCTTTTAAAAATTATCGCATTAACAGTAGTGTAAGTTTCTCATCCGTTATCAGCCATCCACCATTATTTTTTCATTTGTCATCCATCACTTCATAATCCGCATCCACGGCTCCCTCTTTACCTTCTTTTTTTTCACCTGTATCCCCTTTTTGCTCTTCAGCTTGAGTTTGAGTACCAGTAGCCTGTTGCTGTGCTGTGGTCTTTTTGTACATCTCCTCGGCAATCCTGTGTGAAGCTTGTAAAAGCTCGTCTGTCGCCCTGTCTATTTCGTCTTTATTATTGCTATTAAGAACAGCTTTTACTTTTTCTATTGCCTGCTCGATTTTCTTTTTTTCATCAGGAGAGACCTTATCCCCATATTCCCTCAGGGTCTTTTCCGTAGTGTAGACCACCTGGTCTGCTTTATTCCGGGCTTCGACCAGACCTTTTTTCCTTTTGTCTTCATCCGCGTGAGACTCTGCATCCTTGACCATCTTCTTTATCTCCTGCTCTGATAAACCTGATGAGGCTTGAATTTTTATGGATTGTTCCTTTCCGGTTCCCAGATCTTTAGCCGCCACATGAACTATTCCGTTTGCGTCTATGTCAAAGGTGACCTCAATCTGCGGGATACCCCTCGGTGCAGGTGGTATTCCAACCAGATCAAATCTTCCCAGTGTACGGTTGTCTATCGCCATATCCCTTTCTCCCTGCAGGACATGAATGGATACTGCTGGCTGGTTATCCGTAGCTGTGGAAAATATCTGGCTCTTTTTAGTGGGGATAGTAGTGTTTCTCTCAATCAATCTTGTCATTACCCCACCCAGGGTCTCGATTCCCAGGGATAAGGGAGTGACATCCAGTAGCAGAACATCTTTAACCTCACCTGTCAAAACCGCAGCCTGAATAGCTGCTCCAACTGCTACCACCTCATCCGGATTAACTCCTTTGTGTGGGTCCTTTTTGAAAAGCTCTTTGACTATCTCCTGTACTTTAGGCATTCGGGTCTGCCCGCCAACCAGTATAACCTCATCTATATCATCCGGTGATAATCTGGCATCTTCCAACGCCCTTTTGCAGGGTCCGATGGTTCTATGCAGCAGGTCATCTACTAATTGCTCAAGCTTAGCACGGGTAAGATTCTGGTCTAGGTGTTTTGGACCGGAGGCATCTGCGGTTATGAAGGGAAGATTGATATTAGTCTGCAGGGTCGTGGAGAGCTCACATTTGGCTTTTTCTGCAGCTTCTTTGAGTCTCTGTAATGCCATACGATCTTTTCTCAAATCTATCCCATAGTTTTTTTGGAACTCATCTGCCATCCACTCTATTACTTTCTGATCAAAATCATCTCCACCTAAATGAGTATCTCCATTGGTTGACCTGACCTCGAAAACCCCTTCTCCCAGTTCCAGAATCGAGATATCAAAAGTTCCTCCGCCCAGATCAAAAACCGCAATTTTTTCATCTTTCTTTTTTTCCAAACCGTAAGCCAGGGATGCCGCAGTGGGCTCGTTGATAATGCGCAGCACTTCCAGTCCGGCAATCCTCCCCGCATCTTTGGTAGCCTGTCTCTGGGAATCGTTGAAATAGGCGGGGACCGTGATAACTGCCTGGCTGACTCTTTCTCCCAGATAATCCTCTGCTGTCTTTCTCATAGACTGTAAAATCATAGCGGATATCTCCGGAGGAGAATATTCTTTTCCCTGGATTAAAACCCTCACATCTCCATTAGTCTCTTCCATGATTTTGTATGAAACTAATTTCTCTTCCTCCATAACCTCATGATGCCTTCTGCCCATAAACCTTTTGATGGAAAATACTGTGTTCTCCGGATTGGTAATTGCCTGCCTTTTTGCTATTTGCCCTACCAGTCTTTCTCCGGTTTTAGTAAAGGCGACTACTGATGGAGTAGTCCTCATCCCTTCTGCATTGGGTATAACTTTGGGCTCCCCCCCTTCCATCACCGCCACGCAGGAATTGGTCGTTCCCAGATCTATTCCAATAACCTTAGCCATATCTATTCAACCTCCTCGAATATTTATTATAATCTTTTTATTTTTATTTCATCAGTTCTCTTAATGGTCAAATTTTATTCTAAACTATGTATTATTCCTCTTTTTTATTTTCTTTCCTTGATTTTCCCTTCGATACAACTACCCTGGAATGTCTGATCACCTTATCATTTAAAACATATCCTTTACTTATTTCCTCTGCAATCACACCTTCAGGATATTCCTCGCTTTCCTGCTGCATAACCGCTTCGTGCAGATAAGGATCAAACGGCTCACCCACGGCCTTAATCTCCTTTAAACCTTCCTTAACCAGAATTTCTCTGAAATGCTGATATATAAGCTCTACCCCTTTATGAAAGCTCTCAAAATCAGATGAATTTTTAGTCGAGTTTGACTTCGAGGCTGATTCTAAGGCCCTCTGGAAATTATCTAAACTCTCCACTAATTGAGAAACAAGCTCCTCGTTTGCATTTTTTATTATTGATAGAAATTCTTTAGCAGTTCTTTTTTTATAATTTTCAAACTCGGCTGCCAGTCTCAATAGCCTGTCCTCTAATTCCTTATATTCCCTGATAGACTTATCTAATTGACCTCTGAGCAAATCAATTGGCACTTCTTTTTTCCTCTCAATCCCTGATTCGGATTTCTCTTGTTCCATTTCTTTTTTTTCTTCCAGTTCCTCCTCTTCATCTGGAGAACCGTTTTCGGAAAACCTGTTTTCCCCGGATATGGCTGACGTAAGCTCTTCTTTTTCCTCTTTATTTTTCCCGCTCAAGAAACCTCCTTCTTATTTCTAATCAATAAGTATCGATATCTGAACCAACTTCAAAATATATTTCTACTTGAAGAGCATATCTCCTAAAAGATTAGACGTGTAATCTACCAGTGAAACCAGTTTTGCATACTTCATCCTTGTGGGACCTACAAGACCCAGCTTACCCTTAAAACTACCTTTCCCGTAAGAGCAGTAGATTAAACTGCAAGCCTCAATTTCCTCCTTACCCAGTTCCCTTCCGATTTTAACGCTGATTCTTTCTTTTGCTACCTGAGTGTGGAAAATTTTCAACCAGAATTTTTTGTTTTCTAATAAACGAATTAAATTCGCGATATTATCCAGATTCTTAAATTCCGGCTGATCCAGAAGATTTTTCGATTCGCTCAAATAAACCTTTCCCTCTTCCTGAAAACTCAATAGATTATCAGTTGAATCCAGAAAAAGCCTGATTATCTGCGGATCGATAGTATAGCTTTCTCTAAGTCTCCTCTCGGCAGAGATCATTAAATCTCGCAGACTCAAGCCGGAAAGCTTTTGATTCAATACTCTCTCCGTCTCCTCTAAAATCTTTGGTTTTATATCAGAATTAGACTCTAGCAGAAAGCTTCTTACTATCCCGGATTTAACTGCCATAACCACCAGAAACTTTCTATCGGCAACAGGTAAGAGGTCGATATGAGTCAGAATCTCTGAGTCCAGATGTGGTGTAACAGTTACCCCGAGTAGATTTGAAACCCGTCCGAGTATCCTGGAGGTTTGCTCGAACAGGTTTTCAACAGTAGTATATTCCGCTTTCATTTTTTCTTTGATTTTTTCTTTTTCCCGGTTACTCAGTCTTTCCGGTCGTATAAGGCTATCCACGTAAATTCTGTAACCTTCGTCTGTAGGAATCCTGCCCGCTGAATGATGTGGCTGTTTCAAAAGACCTTTTTCCTCCAGGTCTCTCATCGAATTCCGAACTGTTGCAGGGCTGATTTTCAAATCATACTTATCCGCTATTACTTTTGAACTCACTGGTTCGGCAGTAAATATAAATTCATTAATCAGGGCTTTTAAAATCTTTTTTTCTCTTAAGTTCAATTCTTCGGGCATAACTTTTTTATGGAATTAACTCCTTATGAGTTAACCGATTAAACAATCGAATTAAATTTAACATCGATTACAATATAATAAATATTTTTTCAATACGCAATGTCAAGAGAAAAAGAGATAACCATATTAAAGCAAATTAGAAATGCCTGTTACTTTAATTACGAGACATATTTGATTTTTTAACTAATATTATTTTTACATTTATTAATTTAAGCTTCCAAGAAATGATTAAAAATAAGAAACGCCTGGTATTAAAACCAGGCGTTTATTCTAAACTTAAAACCTGAGCCGTTATCATCAGCAAGGACCCGGACCACCCCTGAAAAGATGATTTATCAGATATATTACATCGGAAACCTCAATCTCACCAGAACAATCAACATCTCCCAGGAAATAAGGGACAGGTGCAGGACTTCCTTTGAACAGATAATTAATCAGGAAAATCACGTCTGAGGCGCTGATGGACAGATCCAGGTTAACATCACCCCGAATATCAAAATAAGGAACTGCCAGGGTGGCTATACCAGCCAAACCTGCCTGACAGAACTTTCTGAAATAAGTAGTATCAAAAACAGAAATTACATCACCTGTGGTATGGTAATATGGGTTGAAATCATAATCATCTTCAATCCCCAAGATAGCTTTATAATCATATTCCCAGAAAGAAGCATGATCTGAGTAATCCGCACCTGTAATAATAACCAACCTGG
>JAOUFL010000154.1 GCA_029858245.1 Candidatus Zixiibacteriota bacterium | reverse complement strand
AGACCGGCATGGGAAGTATCCCTATCAAGGCTGGTAGAAGCATTAATATAAACCTGATATCCTGAATTAAGTTTTCCAGAGAATCGGTTAAATCCTTCAAGCTCCGGGTATATTTAAGCAACCCACCAAAAATTGTAACCAGGATAACAATGAATAATAAGCGTAAAGTATCCCATTCCACTGTAGCTTTGAAGATATTTTCTATAAGCTTTAAAACAGGCAAAGAAAACAAAAGCCCCAAAAAAATAGCACCCAGAAGCAGGGTATAGCCAATGGGGATTTTCTTTTTGATTAGAAAGACTAAGAAGACAAAGACGATTAATATCTTTATAAGTTCTATCATGTGGGTAAATATAATCTGGGACTCAATTTCTTCAAAATGAAAAGTAGGGGCACAGTCCCGCCTCTGGTGAGATGACCCTACAGCCAAAAAATGAAAAAGCCGTCCAACATATGACGGCTTTTTGATTATTCTTAAATATCAGACAGAAATGTCTGACCTACCAGTTATTATATGTTTTTTTACTCTTGAACCCTTAAACCCTTGATCCCTTGAACTTTTTTTATAGTCTGTAAGCCAGACTCACAAAAATCTTATCAGTCGAATAAGATTCCTTGATGAACTGGGACCAATCATCCCTGAATTCATAAAAGCTGTGATTCCAGGCAATATCCAGAGTCAGCACCTGGTCGATGAGAAAGCCTGCTCCAAAAGTCAAATACCTGCGGTCTTTTTCAAGGTAAACCGTTTTGAAAGGAATCGGGTCAACATAATACCCTGCTCTTACTGTAGTAGAAAGCTCCGGCATAACAAACTCCGCCCCTAAATGCCAGCGGAATACCTCCTGATAATTTTCCTTTATCAGTTTTTCATCCACTCCCTTCCCACCCATCTGTGCCCAATCTGAATAATAAATATCTCCGGCAAAAGTAACATATTTAAAAGCCAGAGCTACTCCTGCTCCAAAAGAGTAAGGATGGGTCAAATCATACTCTCCGAGAGCAGTGTATTCTTCTGTATATCCGGGATCAGGACTTGTAATATTAAGGCTATCATAATAAAAGGAATACTCCTGGTCGATTGTATATTTAGTTGGAAAATCTATTATTCCACCAACGCTCAAGAATCTGTTAGGCTGAACCAAAAAACCCAATTTAGCATTCCAGCCTGAGTAACTATCTAAATAATGGTTCTTCTCCCAGACTTCATAACCCAACTTATCATTAGGAGGTATATAATATTCCTGAATTATATCATCTTCCCCATCCCAGTAATTAAAAGTCGCGCCTACGGAGATGCTGGGAGAAAGGTCCATAGCACCACCCAAGGACCACATATTAATACCACCAGTCTCAAGAATAGATGCATCCAAATCAGTTGTTCCAGTCGAGGGGTCGATATATACCGAATGAAACGCTCTATCGAAACTTTTCATCCGGTTAACTCCTAAGGCAAAAACCAGACTGCCCCTGTAAGTTGGAACCGGGAGAACGATATTAGCAGAGCTGAAGCGGGTATTGGACTGTATTATACTTTCATTTGCGAAGTATGGGTTTGATGGCTGGAATCTGCCTGCAAAACCTGTTTCGTTTTTCAGCCTCTGATGAGTCATCCCACCTGAGAACTCAATCCTTTTTATTTTCGCCAGGCAGGCAGGATTATAAACCAGAGCTGAGGCATCATTTGCAGTTGCAATCTGCGCGCCTCCCATGCCCATAGCCCTTGCACCCACCCCAAAGTTGTTTCCAGCAGAAGTTTCTTCCCAATACTGGTAATCGGTGAACTCCTGACAGAAACCCTCGGTCATAAAAAGAAAAATCAAAATAATCACATATAATGGTATTCTCCTCAACATAAGATGCTCCTTAAGTCAGGCATTTATCTTTTCTTCTGGGGTATTTTACCCTCTTTTTCTTTCGTTTCCTCTTTCTTCTGTTCGGGTTGTTTTTCTTTGTCTACTTTCTCGATAGTTCCTTTAGTTGTGGTCTCTCTGCTGGATTTGGGTTCGATCAAAACCGGGGGAAAAACTCCCCTTGTCCCTGTAACATAGGGTGGCTCTAAACTTCTCCTCTCCTTTTCAATTTTCTGATCCTCGATACCAATCACTCCACCCTCATCACCCGACCAGTACCAATCCCACCACCAGGGATAAACATAATAATGACCCCAGCGAGGATAATCCCAGTAATAATCGGGATAATAACCATAATAATAACCATATGGATAGCTGTGATAATCCGCATGACAGGTTGTGCAGTTCTCCCGATAATCCCTGCCCTGATAGGTTATTCCTTCCTCATCCTCCACTCGAGGATGTGACATTATGGTGTAACATCCCGCAAAGAATATTCCTGTAATAACCAATAACGTAACCATCAGAACCCATCTATTTCTCATCTTTCTCACCTCCAGTTTCAAAAACTACCATTACAAATATTAGACACATTATAACATCTAAAAGATTAAAAGAATTATTCTCTTTATAATAATACGAAAACGTAGGGCAAATCTTTAGGGCATGTTGAAAAACCTCTTTATTGTCATTGCGAGGAATGAAGTGACGAAGCAATCTGCATAGAGTAAATGGACTGCTTCCCCCGCCAGAGGTGGGGTCGCAATGACAGCCTCTTATACTTTTTCAACAATCCTTTTATGTTTGCATTCCAAAACAGGATCAAAGCCTTGCTCCGCGTTCTTCAGACTAAGGTCTCCCCCCCTTTAAAAGAACTCCACAAAAATAATCCTCAATTCCCTGCCGATATACGATTTATCCTCGGTATTGGTAAAAAGATTCCTCAGGTCCAGTTGCAGAGTAAGCTGGTCTGAGAAAATCCATTGAAGTCCGAGATTCAGATACCCCTTCCCTTCGCCCAGTGCTCTACCACCGTCGTCATTGGTCCCCAGATCATATTCCAGAATCCCTCCGAAGCTTTCGTTGAACCTCACGTCCGCTCCCAAAAACAGGGATATGTTTTTATCCTCATCCTCATTTTCCAGACTGTAATTACCGCCGAAATGAAATCCCACAGGCACATCGAAAACCAGATAATTCTTGCTCACCACACCATAAAAACCTTTGGACTTGTATTGATATCTCTCCAGGGAATCACTATAAGCTCCAATTCCCTGACCGTCGTAGCCCAGAACAAAAGCCGGCATTAAATAGCTTTCATTGATAAACCTCAGCTTGGCAGCGATCTCAACCCGGGGATACCAGTCAGGTTTTTCATCGCTGATCAGCTTTGCACCTCCAAAAGAAAGCCCCAGCATAAACCTGTTCATCAGCCCGACGTCGATGGTGTTGACTAAGCCTCCCTCCGGAAAAACCTTGATATCGAAATCAAAACTGCCCCTGGGTAAAAGGCCGGCTGTTGGGCAATCGATTAATTTGCGGGGTTGAACTCTTGCCCAATCCCTAATGCGAGTTACCCTCTCCTGCTCTACTCTCTGAGAAAAGGCAGAGCTGTATATCAAAAACGTGAATAAGACTGAGGATAAAACAACTTTTTTCATCTTCCCCTCCGGTTTTTAGGTTCTCACACCTGCAGTAAACTAACTCAGAGGTAGCATCAAGTCAAACAAAATCTAAACTAAGAGTGCAATCCTTGTGCCAGAAAAACAAACTGACAACTCTTCTGTAACCGGCTAACTTATATGGAGATATTCTACAATGTGATTTTTTCTCAAAAAAAAGGATTATTCTTCTGCACAAAATTTGTTCCCCGGGGAAATTTTTTTGTGCATCAGCTCCATTTATCAAAACAGATGATCTCTTCTAATTTTTTCCTTACACGGGCAGAGGGAATAGTTTCAGGATAACCCATAGGCATTAATTCAACAATTCTTATGTTTTCAGGAATTTTAAGTATTTTTTTAACCTCGTCCTCCTTAAAAGACCCTATCCAGCAGGTTCCCAAACCCTCTTCTACTGCCTGCAGCGTCAT
Source organism: Candidatus Zixiibacteriota bacterium (assembly GCA_029858245.1). GTDB lineage: Bacteria > Zixibacteria > MSB-5A5 > MSB-5A5 > RBG-16-43-9 > JAOUFL01. Next base: position 1,887 of record JAOUFL010000154.1, on the reverse strand, counting down.
ATGGTCCATAGCAATAGCCAGGTCGATAGTATAGGCATGCTGTCCGCAGGACATCACATAATTCACCAGGGTAGCACAGCCAATAAGTACCACAGCAGCTTCAGCAATAAAAGTCTGATCGTATGCTGCTGATGCCAGTTTTTTCTTCAAATCCTTATCTTTCACTACTACGAACTTCCATTCCTGCAAATTCTTGGCTGAAGGAGCCAGCCGGCCGGCTTCAAGAACCCTTAATAATTTTTCCTCCTCTATAGGCTTATCCTGAAAACTGCGTATGCTGCGTCTCGATTTAATTGCTTCGAAAACATCCATAATCTCCTCCTGAGTATAAAATGCAAGGACAGTATCTCAATTAAGCTATCATATTTTTATTCCTCATATTATAAACTTAATTTATCCCATCTTTTGAATATATCCAGTAAATTATCCTTAATCTTCTCTGCTACTTTCTTTAAGTATATTTTTGCTTTTTTTTCATCGAAATCCGGGTATCCTTCACCTTCTTTATATAAGCCTATGGAAGAAGGAAAGGGCATCACGTTCACAGACTCGGTACCTTTATAAACCATCTCTTTTTTATATCTGTTCCTCTTCACCAGAGTTTTATCGATGGCTAAAATCCCGGCGGTTTCATCAATCCCTGCATGACCTCCGGATACTCCATAAACCTCATTAGTGATATCATCGCACAGGAGCCACCAGTGTATCACGGCAATTTTTGCTTTTCTGGTTTTGTATACTTTCAGGGCTGCGTTTTTCAGCTCGTTCAGATGACCTCCGTGCCCGTTAATCACTACTATTTTGGAAAACCCCTTTTCTGCCATCGAATCGATTATCTCGTAAAGATAATTTTCAAAAGTCTGCGAGGATACGCTTAAAGAACCAGGAAAATGGTAAAGGTTTCTGGTAACCCCATAATATACCGGAGGTGCAACCATCGCCTTTAAATCTCCTGCAATCATCTCCGAGATTCTCTGGGGTATGTGCACATCAGTACCCAGGTTGATGACACCGTGAGCTTCAATCGTTCCTACTGGCAGGAATATAGTGTTTATCTTTTTGGGGACTAATTCCTCGACCTCCATCCAGTTGAGATTTTCAAGTTTATAGACCATTCTTTGCTCCTTTTTGAAATTTATTTCGGGTTATGGCTGATAAGGGAAAGGTTCCACACATTTACTCTTCCAGTTTCCTAATTCTCTCACTTGTATTCTAAAACGTAAATAGTCGTCTCTTTCGGCAGAGACTCCTTTTTAAGGATTACCGAATTCTGTCCTATCTTATTCATATTTTTCTTCCCTTTTAAAAAAGGTTCTATGCCGGAAATGGGAAAACCAGAGCCCATAACCTGAGTCTTATAATGCATTGGAAAAACAACCTTAGGGTTTAGTTTATTGATGATTTTAGTCGCCTGCTCTGCATCTATGGTATAATATCCTCCCACGGGTATGAAGACCACATCCACAGAACCTATCTCCCTATACTGAGAATCCGTCAGGTTAACACCCAGGTCTCCGAAGTGCGCAAATTTTATCCCCTCGTACTCCCATAATCGGATAAAGTTTTCACCCCTGCCGTTACCGTGAGAGACCTTAACTGCCTTAAAGGTTATCCCCTTTTTAATCTGTTCTTTTTCTCCCCTTATGATTTCCGGCTTACCCTTAATGGCAGAGACATTGTTATGATCAAAATGCTCGTGGCTGACTAATACTATGTCTGCATTGACATCAGGCACAGGATAACCCACGCTTTTATCAAATGGGTCGGTTACGATTCTGATTGAATCTGCGAGCATAAAACAGGCATGCCCGAACCATCTTACGGTTACCTCATTGTTATCCATCTTCTCTCCTTTCTCTTGTTTTTTCTGGGCTTGTGCTAAAGTAA
>JAOUFL010000153.1 GCA_029858245.1 Candidatus Zixiibacteriota bacterium | reverse complement strand
ACTGTTGCCTGGCTAACCTCCAGCGCGGGACTCTCCCTTGCTTTAGGTGCTTTTTTAGCTGGGTTAATCATCTCTGAATCTGAATATAGTCACCAGGCATTTGGCAACATCTTGCCATTTAGAGACCTTTTCTCCAGTTTCTTTTTCGTTTCCATTGGCATGCTGGTGGATATCAGCTTTATTTTCAGTCAGTTATGGCTAACCGTATTGGTTGTTTTAGGCGTTATAATTCTGAAAGCGTTGCTGGCTGGTTCTGCAACCTTTTTACTTGGCTTTCCGCTTCGTACTTCTATCCTGGTAGGACTTGCTATCAGTCAAGTAGGTGAATTCTCCTTCATCTTATCGGAAACAGGGATTGAACATGGTTTACTCTCTGGAGAAGTTTATCAGTTATTTCTGGCTATCTCCGTTCTGAGTATGGCATCTACACCATTCATTATAGCCTTTGCACCCCGTATAGCTGACATTGTCCTGCAACTACCTCTTCCCAAGACAGTAAAATCTAGATTTTATCCGCCAAGCGAGGCAAAAGCAGTGGATAAAAAAAATCACCTTATTATCATTGGCTTTGGTGTTAATGGAAGAAATGTTGCTCATGTCTCTAAATTAGCTGATATTCCCTATGTGATTATTGAAATGAACCCTGAGACAGTTAAGAGTGAACAGGCAAAGGGCGAGCCGATTTTCTTTGGGGATGCAACTCAAGAGGGAATACTTCAGCAAGCAGGCATCAAAGAGGCAATGTTAGTGGTTGTAACAATAGATGATCCTCCTGCTACTCGAAGGATCACCGAGATTGCTCGTAGACTTAACCCAAAAGGCTATTTGATCATAAGAACGCGTTATCTCCAAGAGATGAAACCTCTGTACCAGTTAGGTGCGAATGAGGTTATCCCCGAGGAGTTTGAAACCTCTGTGGAAATCTTCACTCGTGTTCTGATGAAGTATCTAGTTCCCAAAGACCAAATCGAGAGGCTGGTATCTGAGATACGAGCAGATGGTTACCAGATGTTTCGAACCCTCTCCGGGGAGTCAGTATCCTTTTGCGATTTTAAACTTCAGCTTCCGGATGTGGAGATATCTATATTAAAGGTTGGCGAGAAGTCACCCCTGATAGGAAAGTCCTTAGCTCAAACTGGGTTGAGAAGTAAATATGGAGTGACAGTATTGGCGATACGTAGGGAGTCACAGATATTAGCCAACCCATCTGGAGACACAGAGCTTTGTGCCAGGGATATGCTTTTCGTTCTTGCATCCCCTGACAAGATCACTGGGGTTACAGGTTTGTTCTGAAAACCATAAAACCTGTACTGCAAGGATACTTATAGCATCACTAAGGAAAATTAAGATGTTATTCTCTGAGATGAATGATTTGAGCTGTAGAATACTTTTAGCCTTGAGGTAGGTTAAAAACAATTTCTATCTTTTCAAAATTTTTTAAGAAGAGATCCCAAAAAACTGATGAAACAAGGCATAAAAAAAATCTTCTCTGAAGTTCCTCAAACCTATGAGTTGATAAACCATATCCTGACCTTTGGTCTGGATATTTACTGGCGGAGAAAAACAGCCAGATTAGCAGCGGAAGATGGCGGAAGTATGTGGATGGATGTTTGCACCGGTACAGGGGAGATGGCTCTTTACCTCAGTCGTTTAGCCCCGGAGGGAACCAGAATCTACGCTGCGGATTTCAGCTTGCCTATGCTTCGCAAAGCTCAGGAGAGAAAAGAAACAGCCAGGATTAATTTTATACGTACGGATATTGATAACCTCCCCTTCCCCGATAATACATTTGATCTGGTCACAATATCCTTTGCCGTGAGGAACTTAAACCTTAACCCGGAAAGATTTCTTCAGTCCCTGAAAGCGATATACCGGGTACTGAAACCCGGAGGAAGATTTGTAAGTCTGGAAACCAGCCAGCCGGAATCAAAAATCATCCGAAGATTATTTCATTTTTATATCAGGTTAACAGTCAGGTCTATAGGGTATCTGATCTCCGATTCAAAATCTGCTTATACCTACCTGAGTCAGACCATCCCGCGATTCTACACGGCAGAGGAATATGCAGATATAATCCGGCAGGCTGGTTTTTCAAAGGTAACTTTAAAGCGAATGTTTTTTGGAGCAACCGCCATTCATAAAGCAGTCAAGTGAGTTTAAAAAAATGTTGCGTGAAGCTCTTAAGATCTCAACACCTTATCACTCTATTTTTTTATTGAATCCTTAAGGATTCAGCTACATAAAATTTATTTCAACTGTTAAATAAAAATCCCCCGCCAGAAGACAGGGGCTTTTTTATTCAAAATCTTAAATTGACTAAAATTCTTTTTCCGTGTTCTCTCCTATGAATCTCAAAACCTCCACCCAACCCGCATTGTCTTTCATCTGCTCCCGGCTAACCAGAGTAGTAAGCTCCTTGAACTTCTCATAATTTTTCCTGGCATTGGATTTATCTTTTAAAGCAGTATAGGTGAGAGCAAGATTGACATACACCTGTTTATCATTCGAATTAAGCTTTTTAGCCTGGGAGTATGTTTCAACTGCGGTTTTGTAATCTCCAGAGGAATACTGCGCATTGCCTAACCCCATAAAACCATTATAGAACTTCGGATTTTCCTGAGTAACTTTTTTCAGATCCGGGATAGCCTTTTCAAATTCATTCATACTCATATAAGCCAAACCCCGGCTGTAAAGGGTGTTCATATCTTCTGCTTTTAATTTAAGTATACTGGTGTAACAAAGTGCTGCTTTACTGAAATCACCTTTTTTCTCAAAGATCTCTGCTCCCTTAGAGAAATCAGCTATGGCTTTGGATCCATCTCCCAGCTTGAGATACGAGTTTCCCCTTCCCATATAAGCATCCGCATTATCGAAATTTGAGTTTAACCAGTTGGTATAGTTTTCAACTGCTCCCGCGTAGTTACCCGCATTATACTCTTTCTGGGCTCGAGCAAGATAACTGACATTCTCGGATGTGGAAGGTTTTGAAGACGTTGACCCAACCTTATTAAGGTTTGCGTTAAGGGTTGAGGTTTTGCCTTTAACCACTTTGACTTTACCGGTCCATTCCTGATAACCGTCTTTGTATAAACTCACCTGACGAGTTCCGCTTGAAATGCTGGAAAAAACCCTGTTCCCCTTACCCAGATATTCGTTGCCCACATAGACTACGACATCCGGAACATTTGATTGAATTTTAATGGAACCATACGAGGTCTCCAGGCTTGCAGCTTGTTTGGAAGTGCCCGATTCAACTCTACTATTATTCTGTCTGAGCCCTGAACCTGTAGAAGCTGCTTCTCTCTCTGAAAAAAGCTCCACAACTATGGTGGTGATTTTCTTCTTAAGCACTACTGCATTTTCCACCACCGGATTAAAGCCTTCAAGCTGAGTCTTAACCTGGTAGTTCCCGGGAGGTATCACATCTAACACGAAGAATCCTAAATCGTTTGATTTAACTTTCGTTCCAAACTTTTCGATCTGGATCTGAGCATTTGGAAGGAAATTTCCTGTTCCTTTATCTATTACAATACCTACGATCTTACCTGCATCCTTATATCCTGTAAAACCGAATTGAAAAATGAAGAACAGGGTTATGACCCCTACGGCAAAAATACTCCAGTAAAGAAGCTTTTTGCTCGGCTCCAGATGCTTGAGCTCGAATTCCCTTTCCCCTATTTTCATGGCATCACCTGCATGCAATTTAATGCCACCTGCAATCCTTACCATATTATTCTGGAAATGAGCAACACCCCTGGTAAAGATCTTTTGCTCCCCAGCAGTTTTCGGCTCAATCCGGGAGCCGGCATCCGTAGATTCGACTTCGGGTTTTTTAGTTTCCACCAATGGCTGAACTGATGCTGCGGATGAATCTCTCTGATAATTTACCTTCTCCTTAAATCCATCACTTTTTTTTCTCCTGGATTTTCTCTCCGGTTTTTCTTCTGCGACATCTTTTCCTGATGGTTTAAGGGCTTCCTTTTCAATCATCGCTTCAATGGGTGGCTGGATTACTATCTTCTGGGTTTCATCTTTTTTGATTTCCTGGCTTTTGTCAGATGAGGTTTCAGATGTTTCTAATTTTATGTCCCTGTTTTTTACTTCGATATTCTCGGGATTATCAATATTCTCCTGAGGATTTTTTGGAGGACTGCTTATTTTTTGATTCACAGCTCACCTCTTAAAAAAGTTTTCTTTTAGGATTTTAATTTAGTTTCTTTAAAAAAAGTCTCTATTTTATTATCGACCTTGAAATAATTATCTTTAGATACTAATGCGCTTAATATCTGTCCCCTGTAAGTCCGCTTTCAGCCAATGCCTTAATCTGGAAGTTTCATTTGTTCAATCTCTATTTAAAAAACTTGACTTTCAAGCAGTAATAGGTAAAATTTGAATGTCAGAGCTATTTACGGAGAAGAAATGCTTATCGATGCTCATACCCACCTGGACAGGTATGAAGGGGAACTCGAATCCGCTTTGGAAGAGATAATCCAGCATAAAATCTTCACCCTTAGCAACTCCATGGATGTTTCCTCTTACGAACGTAATTTAGAGTTAGCCAGGAGATGCTATCTGGTTTTACCAATTTTTGGTATACATCCCTGGAATGCACCGGAGTATGTAGAGAATTTAGAGGACCTCACTGGCTATATAAGGCAGAGTCGGATGCTGGGCGAAGTTGGTTTGGATTATTTCTTTGTCAAGGATTCTTCTCAATATCCAGCACAGCGAAAGGTTTTAGAATTCTTCCTGGCAGAGGCAAAAAGGCAAAATAAGTCAGTGAACCTCCACACCAAAGGAGCAGAAAAGGAGATTTTGCAGCTTCTTAAACAATATGACATAAAACGTGCCATCATCCACTGGTACTCAGGACCTATGGACATCTTCAAAAAACTATTGGATGTCGGTGCTTATTTCACGGTAGGAGTAGAAGTCCTCTATTCGGAAGATATACAAACCATAACTGAGAATTTACCTGTGGAGAAATTGTTGACAGAGACGGACAATCCCGGAGGAGCAAAATGGCTGACCGGTAAAATCGGGATGCCGTCTTTGATAAAAGAAGTAGTAAAAAAATTAGCAGAACTAAAAAACACCACTCCCAAAGGTATAATTGAGACAGTCCAGGCAAACTTTTTAAGATCAATCAGGGATGATCCCTGGTTAAAAGATACTTATAACAAAGTCGCCGAAGAGAGGTTCAATCATATCTGAGCTGATAGACTTTCCTTTGAAAATTAGCAGGTTTGGTAGTTCAGACATTCCTGTCTGACCATTAGGACATAGGGGTTCAAACTTTTGACCCTCTATTACTCTTACACGAACAGAATTGAAAACATAAATTCTAAGTAGAGGAATAGAAAATGGAAAAGAAACTCTTTTACATAGTGGATGTTTTCGCCGAGCGAAAATATTCAGGCAATCAGCTTGCGGTTTTCAGAGATGCCGGGGAAATACCTGATTCTGAGATGCAGCAGATTGCCCGGGAGATGAATTACTCAGAAACCACCTTCATCCTTTCGGAGAAGGAAAAAGACGGCGGGTATGACGTCCGCATCTTCACTCCGCAGAGGGAAGTTCCCTTTGCCGGGCATCCCACGCTGGGAACTGCCTTTGTGATACAAAAAGAAATGGTCAAAAGACCTATCCATACTATAATTCTAAACCTAAAAGTTGGACAGATCCCTGTCACCTTTAATTACATAGATGAACATCCTAATATTCTGTGGATGAAACAGAAAGCACCCACTTTTGGACAAACTTTTGAGTTTGAGGAAATATCCAGAATCCTCGAACTGAAAAATGATGATATAGACCAGAGATTCCCTATCCAGGATGTCACTACAGGTTTACCCTTTATCATAGCTCCCTTA
>JAOUFL010000152.1 GCA_029858245.1 Candidatus Zixiibacteriota bacterium | reverse complement strand
TGCAACCGCCTAATATCTTCAATTTCGGGTGCCAGCAAAAGGTAGGAATGTCTATACCCGCCTTCTTAGCTGCTTCTAAAATAGTCTGCCCGTCTTCTACCTCAACAATTTTATCATCTATAGTTAAACTAACCATCTTTTTTCTCAGGTTTTACTTCTTTCTTGTTTTTTTTCCTTTTGAACCTTTAAACCTTTGAACTTTTGAGTTTTTTTTTCATCTCACATCTTACGTCTTACTTTCTTTCTACAGGACACCTTTTATTCTTGATATGATACTCATACTCCTCTCTGAAATGCTGTAATGTGCTGGTTATTGGGATAGTAACAGAATCACCCAGAGGACAGATGGTCTTCCCGAAGATATTATCACATAAATCCAGAAGTAAATCTATATCCTCCATCCTGCCCTGTCCTTGCACAATTCTTTTCATTATCCTGGAAAGCCAGTAGGTTCCCTCCCTGCAGGGAGTGCACTCACCGCAGGACTCATGCTCGAAGAATTGCACCAGTCTATAAGCAGTCTCCACCATACAGGTATTCTCATCCATAACTATAACTGCACCGCTTCCTAACATTGAGCCTGCCTCAATCAGGGATTCAAAGTCTAATTTTACATCTACTTTAGTCACCGGTAGAACCTGAGTGGAAACACCTCCTGGTATCACTGCTTTCAACTTTCTATTATTTTTTATACCGCCACCATACTCCTCGATCAATTCCCTAAGAGGAGTGCCCATTGGAAGTTCATAATTGCCGGGTTTGTTTACCTGACCGGACAAACAGAAGATTTTCGTCCCTTTACTCTTGGGGGTCCCGATGCCCGCATACCATTCAGCTCCATTTATGATGATGTGAGGTACATTAGATAAGGTCTCCACGTTGTTCACCGCACTCGGGCATTCATAGCACCCTGATATGGCAGGATATGGTGGTCTTAATCTTACTAAAGGTCTTACTCCTTCTATGGAGGAGAGAAGCGAGGTTTCCTCGCCGCAGATATAGGCACCTCCTCCTCTATGAACTTTTATTTCGAGATCGAATCCTGTACCCAGAATATTTTTCCCCAGGAATCCCTTATTATAAGCTTCCTTTATAGCCTCTTCTAATCTATTAGCTTCAAAAGCAAATTCCCCACGGATATATATAAAGGAAAGGTTAGCACCAATAGCATAACTACTTATGATTATTCCTTCCAGTAGCTGGTGGGGATCTTTCTGCATCAATTCCCGGTCCTTAAAAGTACCCGGCTCACCCTCATCGGCATTACATAATAAAAACCTTGGTTTGGACGAATCCTTGGGCACAAAACCCCATTTCATACCGGTGGGAAAACCTGCACCACCTCTACCCCTCAAGCCTGACTTTTTGATTATATCGATAACCTGCTCTGGAGAAAGCTCTTTTAATACCCTGGGAACTGCCTGATAACCACCATTTTTGATATAGGTGTCTATCTTATACTGGTCAGGTTGATCGATATATTTAAATAATATCTTCTCAGTCATAGCTTATTTCTTGGAAAGCTTTTCTAATATCTGATCTATCTTTTCCCTGGTCAAATTCTCATAATAATCTTCATTCACCATCATCACCGGTGCAGTCCCGCAGGAGCCAAGGCATTCCACCGTCGAAAGAGTAAAAAGACCATCCGGGGTCATCTGGCCAACTTTTATCTTAAGCTTCTCTTCTAAATATCCGATCAGCTTTTCTGCCCCAGAAAGCAAGCAGGATAAATTATCACAAACTCTAATTATATATTTACCAGTTTTTTCTGAAGGGAAGTAAGTATAAAAAGATGCAACTTCATAAACTTCCATAAGAGGAATCTCCAGAAGTTCGGAGATTTTTTCCATTCCTTCAGGGTCAAGATAACCAGACTCCTGGTAGAGAATATGAAACGCAGGAAGTATAGCGGTCTTTACTTTAGGAAATTTCCCTTTTAAGCTGAGAATTTTTTCTTCTATTTCTTTTGTCATCCTCTTTTTTAAGCTACTTGCTACCTGCTATCAACTCCAAGCTGAATTTATCTATCAATTTCTCCCAGCACTATGTCGATGCTGCCAATAATTGCCACCACATCTGCGATTAATCTTCCTGCAACCAATCTATTAAAAGAACTTAAGTTCACAAAACAGGGAGGCCTTATCCTTACTCGATAGGGTTTGCTTGTGCCATCCGAGACGATAAAATATCCTAATTCTCCTTTGGGTGATTCAATAGAATAATAAACCTCACCCGGAGGTGCTGTAAATCCTTCCTCCGCAATTTTGAAATGATAGATTAACGCCTCCATCTCCTTTTTCACTATCTCCTTTGGAGGATAGGTAACCCCGGGAACTCTGGTGATATAATCACCCTTTGGAATACCATTCAAAGCCTGTTCGACAATCCTTAAAGACTGTCTCATCTCCTCGACCCTGACTAAATACCGGTCATAGGCATCACCGTTCTTGCCGGTGGGGATATCGAAATCGAATTTCTCATAACCGGAATAGGGATTTGATTTCCTTATGTCCCAATTCATTCCACATCCCCTTATCATAGGGCCTGAAAGCCCGCAGTTAATAGCCTCTTCTACAGTAATTGCTCCTATGCCCACAGTTCTTTGTAGCCAGAGTTTGTTTTTAGTAAGAAGATTTTCATAATCCTGAATTTTCCCTGGAAAGATTTTTATGAATTCCTTGACTCTTCTTTCAAACTCATCAGAAGAGGGTAAGTCTTTAGCCAGTCCTCCTATTCTGAAATATGAAGTCATCATCCTCTGGCCGGATACAGTCTCGAATATATCCATGAGCATCTCCCTTTCCCGGAATGCATATAAAAGCATGGAGATTGCTCCGATATCTGCCGCATGGGAGCCTATCCAGACCAGATGCGATGCTATACGGGTTAATTCGGTTAAAAGCACTCTTACCACCTGGGCTCTGGGTGGTGCTTCTATATCCAGTAATTTCTCAATCGCCAGGACATATCCCAGATTGTTGGAAAGATTTGCCACATAATCGGTTCGATCCAGAAGAGGTATAACCTGAGAATAAGTCTTATTCTCTGCGGTTTTCTCAATTCCAGTATGCAGATAACCTATCATCGGTGTCGCCTTAACCACAGTCTCACCATCCAGCTCCAGAACTATTCTTAATACCCCATGAGTAGCCGGGTGCTGAGGTCCCATATTCAGTATCATCGTATCCTGTCTTTCCCGTTTGATATTCATTCTCTTTATCTGCTTTAGAGGGAGTGCCGAAGCTTGCTTTTTTTGTTTGCATCAGTAAGCTGATGCACTCCTGTTTTTCATTTTTCGTCTTTCATCTTTCTTCTTACGTCTTACTTTTATTTCCCCTGAAAGCTTAAAGCCTTTCCCTGTAATTTTTTTCCTTTTTCCTTTTTACATCTTTCATTTTTTTATTTTGTTAGCTTATCCTTATTGTGACTGAAAGCTATTTCCTCGGTGGTTAACGGATAAGTTTTTCTCAAAGGATGTCCCTCCCAGTCATCAGGCATAAGAATCCTTCTCAGGTCAGGATGATTATCGAACTTCACGCCAAACATATCGAAAACCTCCCTCTCCAGCCAGTTAGCTGCTTTCCAGATAGAGGTAACCGAATTAATAGCTTCACCCTCAGCTAACCCCACCTTCAACCTCACTCTCCATCTAAAAGGAAGTGAATATAAATTATATATGATATCAAACCTTTTCCCCCTTTCAGGATAATCGACTCCGCAGACATCGGAGAGGAAATTGTATTTAAGTTCAGCTTCGTCTTTCAGGAACTTGCAGATTAAAAGCAGGGCTTCCTTTTTTATACTGACAGAAAGCTGACCGCGATGTTCTACTATCTCTAAGATAGAATCAGCAAAATTCTCCTTTAATTTTTCAAGAGTTGGATTTACCATAATTATTTATTTTCTTTTACCCAGCAAACCTTCTTTTTGAACTTTTGCATGTAATTTCATAATCCCATCGATAAGCTGTTCTGGTCTTGGCGGGCAGCCCGGAACATAGATATCCACCGGAATTATCTTATCCACTCCCTGAACAATAGCATAGTTGTTGAAAACTCCTCCGCATGAAGCACAGGCTCCCATAGCCAGAACCCATTTAGGCTCAGGCATCTGATTATACAGTTGTTTTATAATTGGAGCCATTTTCTGAGATACCCTTCCTGAAACAATCATTAAATCAGCCTGCCTGGGAGATGAGCGGAAGATCTCCATTCCAAACCGCGCTAAATCATACCTTGAGGCAGCAGTGCACATCATCTCTATGGCACAACAGGCAAGCCCGAATCCCAGAGGCCACATTGAGGATTTCCTGGACCAGCCAACTATTTTATCCAGGGTAGACAGAATAATACCTCTCGGAATTTCCTCCTCTTTTATAAAATAAGTAAGCTCTTCATTCTCTATTCCCATTTCAGTCCGCCTTTTTTAACTATGTAAATATATCCTATGAGGAGAATAATCAGGAATATCCCCATCTCTATTAACCCAAAGAGCTTCAACTCCTTATAAATAACCGCCCAGGGGAACAAAAATGCTACCTCAATATCGAAGATTACAAAAAGAATCCCCACCAGAAAGAATTTTACCGGGAATCTACCCCTGGCATCCTCCTCCGGAATATTCCCGCATTCATAGGGAAGGAGCTTCTCCCTGGTTGGAGCTCTTTTTGCGGTAAATCGGGGCAGGATTATAATCACCAGCCCCACCCCACCCACTATCAGTATTAAAAGAAGCAATGCTATATAAGGTTCGAACATAATAAAACTTCCTTTAATTTTAAAGCTAACTTCTAAAAGTTAGCTTATAGATTGTGAAAAAAATAACAATTAGAAAAATAATTGTCAATACAAATTTTAACTCTTACTCTTATTGCGATTGTCAATAAGTCTGGATTTATAAATTACTTTTAACTTTTTTCTTTCAGTATCAAGCTTTATTCTCGAAGCAAGGCTCATCGGGTTTTTAGTTTTTATGCGATTTTAAATTCTCTTGACAAATAACGTTATTATAATAGCTTGTCTGGAAAAGATATTTTAAAAAAATAATCTTTAATGGGAGTAAAAATGACTTTAAAAACAGCAGAGAAATATAAAGAAAGCCTGAGAAATATGCGCCCCAACATTTACAAATTCGGGGAATTAATAAAAGATGTAACCACCCATTCTGCTACAAAACATACCATCGAGGGACATGCTCAGATTTTTTCAGCCCAGCATAACCCTGAATACCAGGACATAGTTACTACTTACTCAGACTTAATCAGTGAGAAAATCTCCAGATATTTATCGTTAATCCAATCGTCTGAGGATATGATCGCTAATTCCAAAATGAAAAGACTTCTATTTCAGTTAACCGGTACCTGTACCGGTGGAAGATGTGTGGGCTGGAATTCCATTAATGCTATGTGGGCAACTACTTTTGACATAGACAAAGAATATGGAACCACTTATCACCAGCGATTAAAAAACTGGCTCACTTACGCCCAGAAAAACGATATAACCATAGCCGGTGCTTTAACTGACCCAAAGGGAGACAGAACCAAATCTCCCTGTCAGCAACCAGACCCGGATATGAGCCTTCACATAGTTGAAGTAAAAGATAATGGTATTGTGGTTAGAGGAGCTAAGGTGATGATCTGCGGAGTTGCTGCTTCTAATGAGATCTTTGTATTACCCGGTTCAGGCTATAAAGAACCAGATAAGGACTATGCAATCTCTTTTGTTATACCCAGGGATATCGAAGGTTTAACCATTGTGGAGACCAGAAGGCCCAGCGATACCCGTGAACAGGAGGAAGGATTTGACATACCGGTGGAAATGGGTGGCATAACCCAGGCATATCTTTTCTTCGAGAATGTCTTCATCCCCAAGGAAAGAGT
>JAOUFL010000246.1 GCA_029858245.1 Candidatus Zixiibacteriota bacterium | reverse complement strand
CTTCCGTCTCACATCTCACAATTTAGATATGAACAATAGAATCCAAAGTGGCATATCGGATTACATAAATCACTTGAAGTTATTCTCTAAGAATGCAAATCTTTTCTTGTTAGGGGCTTTTTTCGCAGGTCTGGCTTTTGCAGGTGATCAGCTTTTACTTAACCTTTATCTTAAGGAGCTTTCTTTTGGGGAAAGTGCTATCGGGCAGATTTTGTCTTTTTATGCCTGGGGTGCGGTTATAATAACTCTTCCGGTTGCGTATATTCTGCAAAAATTTCAGATAAGAAAAGTGCTGATTTACTCCACACTTTTAGCTTCCGTCTTTTATTTTCTGCAAGCAACGGTTTTGGACCTTAAGGGATTACTCATAGTGAATTTCTGTCTGGGTATGATGCTGACTTCTTATAGAGTGGCGGCTGCCCCTTTTTTTATGAAGAACAGCACCGAAAAGGAAAGAACCTATCTTTTCAGTATGAATTTTGGGGTTATGATTTTAGCAGCTATTGTGGGAAGTTTAGGCAGTGGGTACCTGGTTAGTCTATTCAATCATATCTTACACAATCAGGTTTGGGCTTACAGGAGTTCGCTTTATGTGGCAGTTTTTTTTGGTTTGTTGGGAGTTATCCCCTTTTATCTAATCAAGCCTGAAGAAAATTTCAACAGGAAAGAGGAAAAATTAATCTTGCAGTTCAGAATTCTAAAGGAAAAAGGCGGACTGCTTTTAAAGTTATGCCTTCCCTTTTTCATCGTAGGTCTGGGCGCTGGTTTGATTATTCCCTTTTTAAACCTTTATTTCAGGGATAGATTCCAGCTTTCAGCTGAAAGCATAGGTGTTTATTTTGCCTTATTGCAGGGATTCATGCTGGCGGGAATTTTTTTGGGTCCAGTTTTATCCCAAAAAATAGGGATGATTAAAAGTGTAGTTTATACTGAACTTGCCTCTATACCTTTTATGCTCTGCCTGGCTTTTACCCAATTCTTGCCTTTGGCAGTTTTTTCTTTCCTTTTAAGAGGCGCGTTGATGAATATGAACCAGCCGATTGCCAGTAATTTTGCTATGGAAAAGGTTAACGAAAAAGAACAGCCTCTAACCAATAGCTTAACCTCCTTAGCCTGGACCTTATCCTGGGGAGTAAGTGCAAGTTTAGGCGGAAAACTGATTCAGGATTACGGGTATACTTCACCACTTCTCATTGCGGCTGGTCTATATGTTATCTCAAGCATACTCTATTTTCAATTTTTTTCCAGTCGGGAGGACAGGGAATTGGGCCGGGAGAAACCCCGGATTCCAGAGATTATACCTCAAAGAGTATCAGCAGATTTTAAGTATGAATGATTAGACAAAGGCAAAAACAGAAAATATGAATAAATTTGTTGAAGAGATAACAGGGATATTAAAAAGCAAAATAGAACTGCCAGCGGATAAGATAGAATCTCTGATGGAGATCCCACCGGAGGAGAAATTCGGGGATTATGCTTTTCCCTGTCATTTTTTAAGCAGAGAATATAAAAAATCTCCCGCTGAAATCGCCTCCCAGATATCCTCAGAGCTCAAACCAGTAGAGTTGATAGAAGAAATTTATCCCCTCGGTCCGTATATTAACTTCAAAGTAAACCGTCAGAAATTTTCTGAATTGGTTTTGCAGGAGATTTTCGAGAAGGGAGAGGAATATGGCTCAGATGTTACGGGCAAGGGAAAAACCATAGTAATGGATTATTCTCATCCTAATATCGCCAAGCCTTTCGGGATCGGTCATCTAAGGTCAACTGTAATCGGGAATAGTCTATATAATATCCTGAAAAAATCGGGTTACCAGGCTATCAGGATAAATCATTTAGGCGATTGGGGAACTCAATTCGGCAAAGTAATTACGGCATATAAAAGATGGGGGGATGAAAAAGAGCTTTTATCTGATCCGATTACCACTCTTTATGACCTTTATGTCAGGTTCCATCGAGAAGCAGAAAAGGACCCGGATTTAGATGAAGAGGGCAGACAGTGGTTTAAAAGGCTGGAGGATGGAGACAAGGAGGCTTTAACTTTATGGCAGAGATTCAAGGATTATAGCTTAGATGAGTTCAATCGCATTTATAAGATGCTGGATATTTCCTTCGATTCCTATGCGGGTGAAAGCTTTTACAACAAATACGTGGAGAATACCATAGAGAAGATGAAGAAGAAAAATCTATTGAAGGAAAGCCAGGATGCCTTGATCGTGGATTTAGAGGAATACGACATGTCTCCATGTCTTATCAGAAAGAAGGATGAAGCCACTCTTTATGCTACCCGTGATATCTGTGCAGCTATTTACAGATATGAGACCTACCATTTTAATAAAGCGCTTTACATCGTAGGCAGTGCCCAGCAGCTTTATTTTCGGCAGCTTTTCAAAGTCTTAGAGCTTATGGGTTATCCCTGGGCTAAGGATCTGGTGCATGTGGACTTCGGCTGGGTGAAATTCAAGCAGGAGATGATGTCCACTCGTAAAGGTAATATTGTGCTTTTGGAGGATGTACTCAACCGCTCAACAGATTTGGCACTGCAGATAATAAGAGAAAAAAATCCTGATCTGGAGAACAAGGAAAAAGTAGCATTCGACGTGGGAATTGGTGCGGTTATATTTGGATTTCTTTCGACCCGCAGGAACAAGGATATAGATTTTGACTGGGATAAGGCATTGAATTTCGAAGGCGAGACTGGTCCTTATGTTCAGTATACCTATGCCCGATTGTGCAGTCTTATCCTAAAATACAATATGCCAGTTGAAAAAAGGGTAGAATTCAGGTTACTTTCCACTGAAGAAGAGCATATGCTCCTAAAGAAGTTAGAAGATTTTCCCAGAACGATAAAAATCTCAGTCAGAGATTATGAGCCTGCCATAATCTGCGCCTACCTTACAGGTCTTTGTTCTTTATTCAATCGTTTTTATCAAAAGGAAAG
>JAOUFL010000279.1 GCA_029858245.1 Candidatus Zixiibacteriota bacterium | reverse complement strand
TTTCATTACCTTACTTTATTCCTGGTCCGACTATATTAGGAACGTTTGGTGCAATAATCCGCTCCAAATCTCCTTTTAAAAACAGGAAAGAGCTGCTGGATGTTGGTGCTACTGGTCCCATAGCAGGATTTGCAATCTCCATTTTAGCTTTGGTCTTTGGCCTGCGTGCATCCCAGATAGTTCAGGAGATTCCCGGACAAGGGCTTATCCTGGGTGATTCATTAGCCTTCAGGCTTATCTCCTGGTTAGTATTGAGAGATGTTCCAGAGGGTTTCGATATTTTGTTAAGCCCCATGGCTTTTGCAGGCTGGGCTGGGCTTTTAGTTACCATGCTTAATCTTCTTCCAATAGGACAGCTGGATGGTGGACATATTGCTTACGCTCTGTTCGGTAAAAAGCAGAAAATTCTTGCTCAAGCTGTGGTCCTGGTTCTGATTCCCCTGGGATTCCTTTTATGGCAGGGCTGGTTTGTCTGGCTGGTTCTGGCATTTATCATAAAAACAACTCATCCGCCAACTCTAAATGATGCTATCCCCCTGGATAATAAGAGAAAAGTTACTGGCTGGATTTCTCTAATAATCTTTATTCTCTGTTTTTCTCCTGTGCCAATTAAGTAAAATCAGGTTTAATGCCCGACGAGAGGAATTCTTCTAGGGCAAGCCCTGATGATGTGAGCTGGTTTTTTTCGTAGTATTTAAAAAGTTATTTTTTTTAAAATGTTGATCTCGAAGATATCAATTCCGATTAAGACTGATCCACCTTCATAGCAGTTTTTATCACTCCATAAGTTCCATCTTCCAGATAGGTGATCAATTTTAAGTATTTATACCTTTCCTCCGGGGTTCCTTCCAAAGCTTTCTTGTCTATGGAGGCTAAAAGTACCTTTCCGAAGATTATAATCTCATCCCGGTATTTCTTAGTCCAGTCGAGGGAGCATTCCAGATGAGCCTTACATTCAGCAATTCTGGGAGTGGTAAGTTTAACTGATTTAAGAGGGGTTAAACCCACTTTTTGTATTTCCCCGGCATCCTGCCCTTTAAGCTCCGAAGCTTTCCAGACTTTTTCAGCCAGCTCTGCTCCCGGAATGTTAATCACAAATTCACCAGTAGTGAGAATGTTTTTGGCAGTATCGTGAGCTACATTACAGCTGAATCCTACAATAGCAGGCTGTCTGGCGAGAATCGAAACCCAGCTTTTAGGGGCGACATTTGGTATTTGCTGTCTGTTAAGAGTTGTGACTAAAATAATCTGACCAATCAGGGGAAAATGAAAGCCATTGATCAAAGGGAAGGTATTTATCTCCTGCATTCCTTTTACCTCGAAGTCGATTTTATCCTCTAACTTTTTTCTCAAATTACACCTTCCATTTCTGAGTTAAAATTTCTTAAGTTGTTTTCCTTAATGGATAAATCCCGAAAAATATTTTTAAAGATGACTTTTGAGATATATTAATATATTAAAGTTCTGTTGATTGTCAACCTAAATATGATTATAAAATAGAAATTCTGAAATTAATAAGCATATTGGAGATGAATTTCAATATTTGTGAAATGTTTTGCAGACTGATTATGAAAATATATAGTGAAGTTTATGGGTTAGTTAAAACAAAAAAATTATATTACAATAAGTTCAAGAGTGAATTGGTATTGCAACCTGTTCAAATAGTTCGCAATCAGGATTTCAATAATTAACATGGCACAGGCCTTGCATCATAATAACTTGAATTTAAATAAGGAGGCATTATGAGAAAAGTGCTCACAATTTCAACAATGGTGTCCTTAATACTTTTGATGGTGACTGGCAGCTTTGCACAGTCTGGTGATGCAGTGGTTTCGGGAAGAGTAACCGATATGAGAACAGGCGAACCTCTGGTTAAAGCTTTTGTGATGGCAGATATGCTGGATGGAAGGTATTTGGTAGCCCGAACCGATTCTTCGGGATTTTATCAAATGGATAAGCTCTCAACAGGGATGTATGAGTTTTCTGCTTTTGCTTTTGGTTATTATCTTGAAGTTTACCCGGAAACGCTTGAGGTTGTTACTGGAGAGATTATCACGGATATCGACTTTGCTCTTTATACGAAACCAACAGGTGCAATTTCCGGATGGGTAACCGATTCTGTTACGGGAGCACCAATTGTCAATGCCAAGATCTTTGTACACCAAATACAGGGATGCGAGAAATCGCTTACTTACACCGACTCTCTGGGCTATTATTATATTGAGAAGTTAGAGGAGGGTTTTTATCGCGCAACCGCCTTTGCCAGAAGTTATAAAGCATTGAAGTATTCAGTTCCAATTGAGGTAGTGGCTGATTCGGTAAACTCAGGAGTTAATTTTTTAATGTA
>JAOUFL010000151.1 GCA_029858245.1 Candidatus Zixiibacteriota bacterium | reverse complement strand
TGCGATGGATTATGAAAGATTTAATGAATACTCGGAGGAGTATTTTCACCTGCGTGAAAAAAAAGGGATGACTGCAGAGCAGGCTAAAAAGATTATGCTGAATCCCTTGTTTTATGGGGCAATGATGGTGAGGAAGGGGGAAGTGGATGGGTTTGTAGCAGGCTCTGTCAATACCACAGGTGATGTCTTAAGAGCAGGGCTTCAAATAATCGGGCTGGCATCTGGTATCAATACCGTTTCCAGCTCTTTTATAATGGTTCTGCCGGAATTTCTGGGAGTTAAAGACAAGATTTTTCTATTTGGTGACTGCGCAGTTCTGCCAGATCCTGATCCGAAACAGTTAGCCTCCATAGCCTTATCCTGCGCCAAGACTATGCGTGAGCTGGTGGGAGAAGAACCCAGGATAGCAATGCTTTCCTTTTCCACCAGGGGAAGTGCCCAGCATGAGATGGCAGATAAGGTTATAGAAGCGACCAGGATCGCCAGAGAGCAGGATCCTGCTCTTAAAATAGATGGTGAGTTACAGGCAGATGCTGCTATTATCCCTAAAGTTGCAGAAAAAAAATGTCCGGACAGCATTTTAAAAGGTGAAGCCAATGTACTGATATTCCCGGATTTGAATTCAGGGAATATCGCCTATAAATTGGTTCAGAGAATGGCTAAAGCTGAGGCTATTGGTCCCATCATTCAGGGCCTGGCTAAACCGGCTAATGATTTATCCAGAGGGTGCAGCGTAGATGATATCGTGAATGTGGTGGCAATAGCAATGTGTCTGGCTTAAGCTTGTTTTATGAAAATAAAAACCAATTTCAAAAGGTGTTCCCAGCTTGCCCTCAGGTCGGGTTTATTGTTTTTAAAACCTCTCCCTATCCCTCTCCTTGGAAAGGAGAGGGTTTTAAGGGAGGGGCAATTCATGAATTGCCCCTACAGGAATGTAGGGATAGAACAGTGTTCTGTTCTTTCAGCTTTACGCAGAAATTCCAATTTTTGTACCAACGAGTCTAAAAAATATGAAAATCAGAACCATCTTCATTGCCGGGATTATTCAGGGGTCTAAAAAGGGAAAGGTTTTACATAATCAGGATTACCGGAAAGATTTAAAGAAAATCCTGAATAAATATTTTTTCGAAGCCAAGATCATAGATCCGGTATCAGTTCATCCCGGTTCTGCTTTCTATACTTATGAAACTGGCAGGGAAGTTTTCCATAAATCGATAAAAGAAGCGCTTTCCTCAGATTTGGTAATTGCCTACCTTCCAGAAGCCAGTATGGGAACTGCCGTGGAGATGTGGGAATGCTACAAGAAAAAAGTACCGGTCTGGACTATCTCACCCTTAAAAGAGAACTGGGCAATAAAGTTTCTCTCGCAGAAGATTTTTTGTACTTTAAAAGAGCTGGATAATTATCTAAAAAAATGTAGAGGAAAGTTTTAGCCTTCCATTTTTGCAATTGTGATTCACCATCTCTTCCACAGGAGGAGAGTAAATATAAGTAGCGTCGGGCTTTATGCCCGACGAGGGAGTTAGAAGAGACGCATAAAATGCGTTTCTTTTTTTTCTTTAGGACAGGACAGTGTCCTGTCCCTACAATTTGCGAACCTGAAAGGTTCACACTACGAAGAAATGGAGGTCTGAAGACCTCCGCTACATTATTTTAATAGGACAGAACGATGTTCTGTCCCTACAATTTGTAAACCTGAAAGGGTCGCACTACGAAAGAAATGGAGGGCTAAAGATCTCCGTTACATTTTACATATCTCCTTTTAACTGCCCGCAGGCGGCTTGTATATCCTCTCCTTTGCTTTTGCGTAAAGTTACCGCTGGTGCTCGGGGATACAGTATGTCCCTGAATTTCAGTAAGGTCTCCTCGTCCGGTTTTTTGAAAGGACAATTTCTAATGGGGTTATAAGGGATGAGATTTATCTTGCAGGGTATTCCTCGAACAAGCTTAGCCAAATCCTTTGCCTGTTCCTCAGAATCATTTATATCCCTGATTAAGATATATTCGAAAGTTATTCTGACATCATTTATCCGGGCATAATATTTTAAAGCCTCCAGTATTTTCAATAAAGGATATTTTTTAGCTACAGGCATGAACTTCTTTCTCAACCCATCAGAGGGGGCATTCAGGGATAAGGCTAATTTTATCTTCAGCCCTTCTTCGGCTAACCTATAAATTCCGGGGACGATTCCCGCAGTGGAAAGGGTTATTTTTTTGGCAGAGATGGATAATCCCAATTCCGACCGTATTATTTTTATGGCTTTTATTGTATTGTCATAATTCAATAAAGGCTCGCCCATCCCCATTATGACTACATTGGTGATTTTTTCGTTTTCCTCCAGATGCTCCTTGACGCAGATTATCTGATCGACGATCTCACCCGCAGACAGATTCCTTTCGTACCCCATCTTTCCCGTAGCGCAGAAAATACAGTGTAAGGCACACCCGACCTGAGTTGAGACGCAAACAGTTACCCTCTCTTTATCCCTCATCAACACAGTCTCGATATTTTTACCATCGAAAAGCTTAAACAGAAATTTTTCGGTTTTATCTATTTGCGAGGTCTTTTTTTTAACCAGCTGCAATCTGTCGATGTAGGCTATTTCAGAAAGTTTTCTTCTGAGCTCTCTGGAGATGTCGGTCATCTGTTCGAAGCTTCTTACTCCTTTATTATAAATCCATTTGGCTATCTGCCGGGATTTATACTTTTTTTCTCCTGACTTTCCGAGTAATTCCTCTAATTCCTCTAACCAGAGACCTTTTAAATTGATTTTTTCCATACTCTTTTTTGCTTAATCCTAATTCAGAGCAATCCGGGTTTACCGGTTTTAATGAAAATAAAGTAGCTTTAGACAAAAATAAAGGAAAATTTCTTTTTGTTTGACAGTCCAGAAGAGTTAATTTATTTTGAAATCGAGTTTAAATGCAAAACCGGAAAAAACAGCTCACCATAAAGTGTAGATCAGGATGAGGATAAAGTTTTTAGGTGCAACCAGGTCAGTTACCGGCTCGATGCATATCCTGGAGTCCGAAGGCAGGAAGATCCTAATAGACTGCGGGCTTTTTCAGGGAAGAAGGGAAGAGTCGAACCAGAGAAACAAAAATTTTCCCTTTGAGCCTGAAAAGATAGAAAGAGCGGTTCTATCCCATGCGCATATTGATCATTCCGGAAATTTACCCGGTTTGGTAAAAAGCGGGTATAAAAACACTATCTATTCAACTTTCGCCACCAGGGATTTGTGTGTGTTGATGCTAAAGGATTCAGCACATCTACAGGAAAAGGATGCCGAGTATCTGAATAAAATGAATCGCCATAAGAATGCACCCTTAATAACTCCCCTCTACAGAGTTCTGGATGTGGATAAAGCTCTGGAACTGTTCAAGGGCATAGGCTATAACAGGTCTTTCTATATAACCTCAAATGTGCGTGCAATTTTTTACGATGCTGGTCATGTGCTGGGCTCTGCTTTGATCTTTATCGAGGTTCAGGAGAACGGGAAAATAACCAAGCTCTTGTATGCTGTTGACTTAGGAAGGAGAAATCTTCCCATTTTGCGCGACCCGGTACAGATAAAGGATATTGATTATCTGATACTGGAAAGCACCTATGGAAACAGGGAGCATGAGGACTATATCTCAGCAGCTGACAGGCTGGCTAATGCCATTAACCGGACTTACCGGAGAGGGGGTAAGGTAATCGTTCCGGCTTTTGCTCTGGAGAGAACTCAGGAGCTTTTGTATTCCCTGCATCTTCTGGAAAAAGAGGATCGTATACCTAAACTTCCGGTTTATGTCGATAGTCCTCTTGCGGTTAATATAACCGAGATATTTAAACTCCATCCGGAGTGTTTTGACCAAGAGACAAAAGAACTTATAGAACGGGACGAACTTTTTGGATTAGAAAATATCAGGTATATAACCGAGGTTCAGGATTCCAAGAAACTGAACCAACTGAAGAAATCCTGTATAATAATCTCAGGCTCCGGCATGTGTGAAGGCGGTAGAATACTGCATCATCTTAAAAATAATATCGAGGATTCCAGGAATACAATCCTGGTGGTTGGATATATGGCTGAAAATACACTGGGCAGAAAAATCGTTGATAGATACCCTTTGGTGAGGATTTTTGGTGAGGAGTATAACCTTAAATCAGAGGTAGTGATATTTGATTCTTTTTCTGCTCATGCAGATAAGAATGGTCTTTTGAGATATGTCGAGCAGGCTAAAGATAGCCTTAAAGGGATTTTTCTGGTGCATGGCGAAGAGAACGAATCCGCAGGTTTAAAAGCTTCGATCGAGGCTATGGGGGTGCGGAATGTTAGCATACCAGACAGGGGGGAAGAAGTAACACTTTAGAATATGGGTTTTCACTTTAAAGCTAAAGATATTAAGAAAACAAGTCGAAAATAATAAGGAGGACTGTTTGAAAGTCGGTTTTGTGCAGATTTTTCCGCTCTTTGGTAAAAAAGAGGAAAATCTTCGGAAAACAGAAGAACTTATTAAGAAGGAAAAAGCTAATCTTCTGGTTTTGCCTGAGCTTTTCAATACCGGGTATTTATTCAGAGACAGGAAGGAACTTTCAGGTTTGGCTGAGGAAATCCCCGGAGGAGAAACCACCGAGTTTTTGCTGCAGCTCAGCCATAGAACAGAAATAAGCTTAATCTATGGGATGGCTGAGAAACATAAAGACAGGATTTATAACTCAGCAGTTCTGGTTACTCCTCAGGGGAAAATAAGGGTGTACCGTAAGCTCCAGCTTTTTAATCAGGAGAAAGCTCTTTTTGATCCCGGCGATAAAGAGCCAGAGGTGTTTGAGGTGGAAGAGGCAAAAGTCGGGATAATGGTCTGTTTTGACTGGCTTTTTCCGGAGATAGCCAGGGTAATAGCCTTAAAAGGGGCAGATATTATCTGCCACCCTTCCAATCTGGTTCTGCCCTATGCACAGGAAGCAATGTTTACCCGAAGCTTGGAAAACGGGGTTTACACCATAACCTGTAACAGAATCGGGGAAGAAAAAAGAGGAGGCATGAAACTGAGCTTCACCGGTAAAAGTCAAATAACGGATCCAAAGGGAAATCTGGTTCTCAGGGCAAGTGAGGGTAAGGAAGAGGTTGGAATTGTTATGATAAACCCGCTTTTAGCCAGGAGTAAACAATTTACGAAAAATAATTTCATTTTTAAAGACAGGAGACCGAAATATTACAAAAGAATTTCAACAAAATAAGGTGGGGAGATTTATGGATAATCAGAAAGGTTCTTTGTTAATGTCAACAACTAAACTTGAGAAAAAGGTAAAACCCGCCAAGATTCTGGTTATAGATGATGAAGCGGAGATCACCGAAATAATCGAGACCTTTCTCAAAGATTTCGGTTATGAGGTTTTATCGGAAAACTCAAGCGTAATGGGGATAGAAAGAGCCAAGACCTTCCATCCCGATTTAATCCTCTTAGATATAATGATGCCTTTTATGGATGGTTATGATGTCTGTGATGAGCTTAAAAAGAATAAGGAAACAGAACATATACCGGTGATTTTTCTTACCGGTAAAGATGCCAGATCAGATGAGGGTAAAAGCTTTCAGGTAGGCGGCGATATGTTCATAAAAAAGCCGTTTAACTGCAACAGGCTTCTGGAAATAGTCCGGATTGTTTTGATGAGCATTAATAAATAACAGCTCGAAAAAAGTTTAAAAAATCCTCTTTAAATGGATTTTAAGGTAAGATTTTGAAATTTTAACATTCCATATAGAAAATATCCTCAGTTTTAGCTCTTTTTCCTTCTAAAATCAGTTATTTCCTGAATTTTGTTAAAAAAAATCAAAAAAAAGGTATTGACATTTTCAAGTTTCTGGTTATGATAAAATAGAGAGAGTGGTTATCAGGCTTTCTGAAGCAGGAAGGGAGATGATCGAGAAAAAAGCTGTTAGCACCAGAAATAAAATCGTCATTATCCCCTTAGGCGAGGTG
>JAOUFL010000150.1 GCA_029858245.1 Candidatus Zixiibacteriota bacterium | reverse complement strand
AATGACAAAGATACTTATGAAAAGAATGACAATGATGCCGAAATCTTTAACTCGGAATATGTATCCTGGGTAAACGCTCCGTTTTCAAAGGATAATTTCAACGGAAATATCAAATTCACAGTTTTAAATGATTCTGATAAAATGGTTGTTTTTGCCAATATTAACATAGGAGCGGTCAATGCAAGAGAAATTTTTGTTGAACTGGATTATACAACACCGTATACCATTTCTTCGGATAGGCCTGTATCTGTTGTCAAGCTGAGTGATACGGCTTATGACATCCGCTGGGAAGATGCTGCTCTCGGCTGGATCGGAACAATGGTCTATGGCGTGGAGAATGTAGAGAAGATAACGGACACAGGATCTGAGCTCAGGGTCTACCTGCTGGATGATACCACAGGGCATAACAACGAAAACTTTAACATAACACTTTACCTGTGGAACCACGAAGGCATCAAAAACGTTAGTGATATAACCGATTTACATACAAGGGCACCAGTATACTACAACCAGCACTTTATCAAGATAAACAAGAATGATGACAGGTTCGGTATTCTCGAATTTGGCGAATCTGCCATAATAAATGAGAGCTATACTGACAACAAAGTTCTGAGCATGCAACTCTGGGGATTAAGGAGCACACAGCAAGATTACACATTCTATTATAACACCTTAAACGACATTGAAAACGTGACTGTTGACGGTGTCGAGACTGTATGGGATTATGATTCCTCCAGTAATATCCTGACCTTTAGCGTTGACTATTCAGATGAAGTAAGGGAAATAATCATAACAGAAAACAGCATACAACCACTTCTGCCTTGTGGAGATTTAAACCATGATGAATCAGTAACCCTATCAGACATTGTCTACTTCATCAACTACCTATTCAGAGGTGGAAAACCACCACAATGCGAGCCATACACAATATGTGCTGACGTAAATAAAGACAACCAAATAACAATCTCTGATATCATCTACCTCATAAATTACTGGTTAAAATGAGGAATTGCTGCTTGTAGATAAGAATGGGTTTTGATATATTTATTTAATCAACTACTTTTTCAAAAGCGGGCCACCACCCGGCTGTTAAAACTGCAAAAAGTTTCAATTGGTTGGTAGCCAATAAAATGAGGTATTTATGGGGGTGTTTAAAAATATTCACCCCTCAAGCAGGTTCGATTGTTATTAAAGAGCTTACGGTATATTATCACTCGAACAAAAAATATTTATATTGCCTCTATGGTTGATGGCGGTTTTTTGGTTATGTTGTAGGTAACACTTACCACCCCGGGTATCTCACCTGTTATTCGTTTTGAGAGTTTTTCAAGAAGTTCGTAAGGAAGCCTTGAAGGTGACCCGGCTTTTGCATCTTTGCTTTCCCAGCACCTGACCTCTATTTGCAGTCCATACTCCCTTTTCCCGTTTCTTATCCCGGTAACTCTATCCTGGTGCAAAATTGCCAGGTATTGAAACGCTCCAGTGTGGGACAATTCTTCTTCGACAATTTCTGTTGCTCCCCTCACAATCTCTATTCTTTCTAAGGTTACCTCTCCTATTACCCTGGCAGCTAAAGCGGGTCCGGGAAAAGGAGGCCTATTATATACTTCTTCTGGTAATCCCAAACCTTTTGCGACCTCACGCACACCTGATTTTCTAAGCTGAATTAAAGGCTCTATCACATGATAGCCATACTGTTCCTTTGTGTCTATCCCGAGCTGCTCCAGGATATTATGCTGTCTCTTGATTCCCGCGATAGTTTCTTCTATGTCAGTGAAATTCGTTCCCTGAAGAAGATATTTTGCTCCACTCTTTTTTACTAATCCGCCAAATACCTCTTTATAAAAAACGCGTGTGATGGCTTCTCTTTTCTCCTCTGGATCAACAATGCCCTTTAATGCATCAAAAAACCGTTCTCTGGCATCTACGATATCCACGGGTACACCCAGTTCTTTGAAGAGACGGACAACTCTGGCAGGCTCACCCTTTCTCATAATACCGTTTTCCACAAATACAGTTTTTAACTTATTCCCAAGCGCTTTGAAACCCAGCATGGTAACTACTGCTGAATCGACACCACCAGATAGCGCATTAATGGCTAAGTCTTTTCCAACTGTTTCTGTAATTTCACCTGTTTTCATTTCAATAAAGCTTTTCACATCCAGACTCTCTGTCTTTATCTCCTGAACCTGCATAAGATTACCTCCAGATATTAATGGTTGTTACCTCTTCGCCATGCAATTCAATATTTCAAATCATGCCGGAAAAGTCAAACTAATTTTCTGCAACTCTTATTTTAATCTGACAAAACCCGTCATCTTCTAAGGTCTTCTGTATTTTGAACTTAACCCGCAATTCTTTCACTCTTTTCAATTTTACATAATTTGGTTTTGAACTCTTGAGAGTACCCGAAAGAAATTATATAAAAAAGATAGGGATAAATCGAAGTCAACCGATTAATAAAACAGGGTTTATTATAGTCCTTAAAGGTGATTTCCTTATTTGATAAGTTAGAATTTGACAAATTCTATATTTTAGTTATATTCTTTATGGAAACCTTTCATGCGAGGTTCTGACATATAAGTTGCTGAATCCGATAAAGCTCTTCTTAAATCCGTATATGAATTCTGGTGTACGGGTTTATCCAATTTTATCCTTTTGCCAGGAGTGGATTTAATTTAAGCGAGTTAGAAAGAAGATGGATTGTTAAGATATTCAGGAGGTGGATTATGAATTCCAGAGGGGTAATTAGAATGACGGCCTTTTTAATTTTAATTTCAGTAAATAGTATCAGTCAGGCTTTCGCCACTCCGGTAATGATCAAGCTTCTTATTCAGGATAGGGAAGATTATAACAAAATCGGGAATCTGAACATTCCTGTTTATCATAGACAGGAGAGCTTTCTGATTGCTGAATTTGAGGATTTAAACCTTAAGGCTCTGGATGATGCAGGCTTGAGGTATGAGATAATAGACAGAAGACCCTGGACTACTTCATACTATGTCGTATCCAGAAGCCAGCCTGGCGTGGATACAGATCTATCTTTATTCGGTGAAGTCCTCGTACAGGAGGAAGATTTTCATCTTCTGAAAATCTCTGATGAAATGGCTAATAGTCTGGCGGGGAAAGGTTATCATATAGCCAAAGTATTTCGCCAAAATCTGCCTCTGAAATCTAAGCAGACAATTGAACCAAAACTTAAACCTTATTCTTACGATCCCGGAATAGACAGCCTTCTGTCCCTGGTATCGCAGGATTCACTATTTACCTGGAATCTCAGGCTTCAGAATTTCAAAACCAGATACTCCTATTCTGATTCGATATACCGTGCCAGCCAGTGGCTTTTCGATAAACTCGCAAGCTTTGACATCGATTCTGTCTACTTTCATCATTTTACTGAAGATTTAATTGATCAGTATAATGTAGTTGCGGTTATTCCTGGTACTGTTTGTCAGGATAAGGTGATAGTAGTTGGTGGCCATTATGACTCCGTAGTATATGGTACCGGAACAAATCCATACACCTGGGCACCCGGAGCAGATGATAACGGTTCCGGTACAGTAGCAACTCTTGAGATAGCAAGGATTGTTGCAGAAAATCCTCTTCCGGTAACAGTGATTTTTGTTCCTTTTGCTATGGAGGAGCAGGGATTGATCGGAAGCTACCACTTTGCTGAATATCTTTACAATGACTCGATTGATGTACGATTGATGCTAAATGCTGATATGATTGGACACAGCGTAGACGAAGTCAATGATGTCTGGATTCTTGCCTCCTCGCGTGCTATGGAATTTGTGAATATCATGATCGATATGGCATCTACCTATACAAGTCTGACAGCAGGTTACAGTGGACAAAGTTCGGGAAGCGATCACTACTCCTTTTATCAATGGGGTTACCATGCTCTTTTTGCTCAGGAGGGGGAATTTTTTACCTATGGCTGGCATAAAAATTATGATGTTATAGACAGCCTGGATTTCAGTTATATGAAAGAGGTAGTGAAAATGGAGCTTGCTACTCTCATTACGGTTGCATATTCACTTGAGCCTGATTACTTACCGGGAGACGCTAATGCAGATGGAGATGTAACTGTAGCAGATGTAATATACCTGATCAATTATTTTTTCAAAAGCGGTCCGTATCCAGAACCTTATGGGGCTGGAGACTGTAATAATGATGGCAGCATAACCGTCTCTGATATTGTCTATTTAATCAATCATCTATTCAAAGGCGGACCCTCTCCCCGGTGTTAAAATCGCAGGAAACCCTGCTTTTTTATAGGTTAATAAGAGAATCGAGTAAAAAAGTTGGGGATTTTAGAATTTAAAGCAACAGACATCTCTTTTAGCTTCTAAAATTATTGAAGTAACCTTTAGCTACCAGAGAAAATAACTTTCTTCTATAATTAAATCTGCACTTGACTAATTTCTACTTGTATGCCTTGACTCTTACGCTGGTTATTTTTCCTGACAGTGTATCATCCAGCTCCGCTTCAGAGTAGGTATCCTGAGAAACAATCTTGACACGCTTAAAGCCAGCTTCTTTTATGGTATTCAGGTACTCTTTTTTCTCCAGGGCACCTGCAATACAGGATGCCCAGGCCTCAAAGCTCTTTTTTATATTCCAGGGTAATTCTCCTTCCGTAACTAAATCTGAGATCAGGATTCTGCCTCCCGGTTTCAAAACTCGGAATGCTTCTTTAAATGTTTTCAGTTTGTCCGGTGAAAGATTAATGACGCAGTTACTTATAATTACGTCTACTGTATTGTTTTCAACGGGTAATTTTTCAATTTCCCCCAGCTTAAACTCTACATTCTTAAATCCATATTCAGCGGCTATCTTATTCGCCTTATTGACCATCTCTTTTGTCATATCTACCCCTATGACAAATCCACCTGGTCCAACTCTTCTGGCGGCAAGAAACACGTCAATCCCTGCTCCCGCTCCCAGGTCCAGTACCTTTTCACCTTCTTTTAAGTCAGCTAAAGCAGTCGGGTTACCGCAACCCAATCCCATAACCGCTGACTGTGGAATGCTTTTAAGTTCAGTCTCGGAATATCCGATCTTTTTCGCTTGTTTTATTAGCTCATTCCCGGAGGGACCGCAGGTTGAACAACAACTGCTGCCCCTCTCCACCACTTTAGCATACCTTTCTCTCACAGCTTCTTTGATTTTTTTGTGCTTCATCATTTATCCTCCTGAAAGCTTGTCCTGGTTATCTCTTTTAATCCGAGATTTACCAGAAATTTTTTTAATTCATCACTTTTGATTCTATAGATAATAAATCTGCCCTTTTTCTGATATTTTAAAATCCCTGCCTCTACTAAAATTTTAAGATGCCTTGATACCGTAGTCTGATCTTTCTTGGTTTTGGGCACAAAACCACAGGCACAGCACTCGCAGCCTAAGGCACATTTTACTATCTTTAGCCTGGTCTCATCGCCCAGAGCTTTAAAAAATTTTGCTTTGTCTTTGATCATAAAGTTTATATATGTATATATGCACATATTTTAATACGTTTTTAATACGTGATAGTTTGCAATATTTTCTTGAGTAAATATGTTATGACTGAATAATTATGCTGAAGGGATAAAATTTATCTTAAATTTTAGTTGACAAACCAGCCTGATTTGCCGATAATACTCCTGGATGGAAGGTTTTTAAGGCAGTAACTTGATGGATTTAGATTTATTCAAAAGAGGTAATTGACCACTAATGTCTTCAGTGAACAGAAGGATTGGTGGTTTTTTGCTATAATTTATTTAAGCTCGAAAGGTGGTGAAAAAGTTTGGCAGAAGGTAAAGTGAAGTGGTTTAACGAAGCTAAGGGTTATGGCTTCATCGCGAATAATGATGGAGGTAGTGACGTCTTTGTGCATTACAAGTCTATCAAGACCGAGGGGTATAAAAGTCTGAACGAGGGAGATGAAGTCAGCTTCGAGATAACACAGGGTCCCAAAGGACCACAGGCAATTAATGTAGTTAAATTATAATAGATGATTTAACCGCATACTAAAGACCCCGCTTGTAAAAGCGGGGTCTTTTTATTTTATTGTTCAGATCCAGGTTATACTTCATTTAAGCCAGTTTATA
>JAOUFL010000149.1 GCA_029858245.1 Candidatus Zixiibacteriota bacterium | reverse complement strand
ATACCTATTACTTTAACTTTTACCTCATCTCCCACATTAAGAACATCTTCAACGCGGTTTACTCTTCTGTTATCCAGTTCCGATATATGAACTAATCCATCCTGTCCCGGAATTATCTCCACAAAAGCTCCAAAGGGTGTAATCCTTTTTACTTTACCCAGATATGTTTTACCCACCTCTGGTTCCTCAGTCATCTTCAAGATAATTTCCTGAGCCATCTCTCCTGCTTTCTGGTCCTTGGCAGCTATGAATATGCTGCCATCGTCTTCGATGTCTATCTCCACTCCGGTCTGTTCTATTATGCTTCTTATGTTTTTACCGCCCGGACCGATGATCTCACCGATCTTATCCTGCTTTACCTTGAAGGTAATGATTCGGGGTGCATATACGGATAGTTCGGGCCTGGGTCTGGCAATGGTCTCTTCCATAATATCCAGGATATGGAACCTGGCTTCCTTTGCCTGATACAAAGCCTTTTTGATAGTCTCCAGCTCCAGACCGGATATCTTTATATCCATTTGAAAACCCGTGATTCCCTTACGCGTTCCAGTTACTTTAAAATCCATATCTCCATAATGGTCTTCTGAACCCAATATATCGGTAAGGATTACGGATTTCTCATTTTCCTTGATAAGTCCCATGGCAATTCCAGCCACTGGAGCTTTTATAGGTACGCCCGCATCCATCAAAGATAAACTTCCACCGCAGACAGTTGCCATTGAGGAAGAACCGTTTGATTCCAGTATGTCCGAAACTATGCGAACGGTATAAGGAAACACCTCGTCTTTTGGAATAACCGGTTGAATTGCCCTTTCAGCCAAAGCTCCATGACCGATCTCTCTTCTGCCCGGACCTCTTACCGGTTTTACTTCGCCTACGCTGAAAGGAGGGAAATTGTAATGCAGCATATAGCTTTTGGTTGATTCACCTTCCAGATCCTCGATCTTCTGCTCATCCATCTTGGTACCTAAGGTGGCAACAGCCAGGCTCTGAGTCTGCCCCCGGGTGAAAATGGCAGAGCCGTGAGCTCTGGGTAATACACCCACCTCGCAGGTAACAGGTCTTATTTCTTCGGGTGTTCTGCCGTCAATGCGAATATTCTCTTTCAAAATCATCTCTCTAAGATTTTGTCTTTCAAGATCGACAAGCAGGACTGCGATCTTGGTTTCGCTTTCCGGGAATTTCTCCGCCAGCTCTGCCATAACCGTTTCTTCCACCTCATCCAAAATATGCTGGCGGGCTGCCTTGTCCGAGTTACGATTTGCCAGGATGATTTTTTCTCGGGCTAACGCGATTACCGCTTCTTTTAGAGCAGGGTCCGGCTGCCCAGGCTCAACACGGGGTTTTTCCTTGCCAAGCTCTTTTATTATCCTTTTTTGAAGCTCCAGTATTTTTTTAATCCATTGATGGCCGAAATCAAGCGCGGCTATCAGATCTTCCTCTGAGACCTCGTTACAGCCCCCTTCTACCATAACTATACTGTCATCTGTGCCTGCAACAACGAAATTAAAATCACTTTCTTCCAGCTGAGTAAAGGTAGGATTAAGCTGCAGGGCTCCATCAATTCTACCGACGCCTACAGTTGCAACGGGATGGTAGAACGGTATCTCCGAAATTCCGAGAGCAACAGAGGCACCGATAACACCTAAAATATCAGCATCATTCTCCTGATCGGAAGATAATACCATAACCATTATCTGTACCTCGTTCCGATAGCCGTCCGGAAACAGTGGGCGCAAAGAGCGGTCAATTATGCGAGCTGACAGTATCTCCTTCTCGGTTGGCCTTCCCTCTCTTTTGAAAAAACCACCCGGTATCCTGCCGGCTGCATAAGCTTTCTCCCTGTAATCAACCATCAGAGGGAAAAAATCCTGATCCTCAGCCACTTCTTTGGCTGCTACAGCTGTAGCCAGCACCATAGTATCTGCAAGACGAACCAGGGCAGCTCCATTAGCCTGCCGGGCTACTTTACCCATCTCTATAGTCAGGGTTTTACCATCTAAATCTAACTCATATTTCTTCGCCATACTCGTTTTCCCTCTATATTATTTATGATTTCTGTATTTATCCTCTCAGATTTAGCTCTTCAACGATTTCTTTATAGCTTTTAATATCTGTCTCTCTCAGATAGTTTAGAAGCCTCCTTCTTTTCCCTACCATTTTAAGCAATCCCCTTCTTGAGCTGAAATCCTTTTTATTGGATTTAAGGTGTTCGGTTAGCTCATTTATTCGCTCTGTCAGCATGGCTATCTGCACTTCTGGAGAGCCGGTATCCATATCATGATATCGATACTTCTTGATTAATTTGGTTTTCTTGACTTTACTTAATGGCAATTTTCCTCCTTTTCATCTGTTTAATAAATGTCTGATAGTTTTTTCATCCTGGTTTAATTGGGTTTTTAGCTCTTTTAAATTATCGAACTTCTTTTCACCCCTTATCCACTTTTTAAGATAAATCATTAAATTGTCGGGAAGCTCTTTTTCATAATAATCAAATAGATGTAACTCAAGACTTAAAGCTTCATCATCTAAGGTGAGTTTTCTTCCGATATACATCATCCCGTAGTATTTATTATCTTTTATCTTTGTTTCCACTCCATAAACCCCGCTTTTAGGTAAAAGCTTTCTTTTAGGCACCTCCAGATTAATGGTAGGATAGCCTATCTCTTTCCCGATTCCCTTTCCTTTAACGGGCTTACCACTTACCAGATAGCTGTGGCCTAACATCAAGCAGGCTTTTTCAAAATCTCCTGTCTGCATTTCTTTTCTTATCCTGCTGCTGCTTATTCGCTGATTGTCGAATAAAATCGATGGAATCACTTTTAAATCGAAACCGTATTTACTGCTTTCCCTGCTAAGGAGTTCAATTCCTCCGATACGATTACAGCCAAAAGCATGATTTTCTCCTATTATGAGCATTCCTGCATTAATTTTATTTATAAGAATATTCGGGATGAACCAGTCCGGGGATAGACGGGAAAACTCTCCGGTAAATTTGATAACCAGAACTCCCGAAATAAATTTCCCTTCAGGCAGATTCTCTAAAATTGCTATTTTCTCCTCCAGGGTGGAAAGTACTAAAGGAGCGTTTTGCGGAGAGACCACGTACTGCGGATGAGGCTCGTAGGTAACCAGCAGGTTGTCTTTATTCCTCAACTTTTTTTCCCTGACCAGTTCTTTGAGAATAGCCTGGTGACCCAGATGGATGCCGTCGAATGTTCCCGGAGTAACTATTGGCTTTTCCAGGGGGCTGAATTCATTCAAACCATAAAATATCTTCATCTCACAAATACCCTCATATACTCGATTATCTTTTCTTTTCTATCCGCTCCGGAAAGATCAGCGGAGGACCTGAGAGCTTTTGCCAGGGCAATAACCTGATTTGATTCGTTCTTCACACAGATCGATTCTCCTTCGGAAAACTCTTTTTCAACTGTAGAGAGGTCTTTTATTTTTAAATCTGGACCGTTTTTTATTTTTGCAGCGAAACTATCAGTGACTTTTATGGAGGGCAGGAAGCTCAAGGCTGTTTCCACCGATATAAGCTGGCTTTGTATTTTTGAAAAGCTCGAGCACCTGCGAATTTTTTCTATATCCAGCGCTTTCTGTAATTTAAATGGCCCTATTCTGATACGGGTCAGGGAGGTCAGGTGTGCTCCGCAGTTCAGTCTGTTTCCGATATCGTGAGCCAGGCTTCTGATATACGTTCCTTTAGAACAGCTTATTCTCAAGTCCACAAAAGGCAGGAACAGTTTCAGTATTTCCAGGGAGTTTATACGCACCTTTCTTGATTCCTTGACGATCGGTGTGCCTTCACGAGCATAATCTGATAATCTTCTGCCTTTGTATTTCAGGGCTGAGTAAGGAGGTGGAGCTTGCCAGAGCTGTCCCCGGAAGGATTCGATTACTTTCGTGACTTTTTTTTCGTCGAGATTAAGATTGGTCAGGCTGCTTAAAGTCGTTCCCTGAATATCGTAAGTGTCCGTGGATACGCCCAATCTTATTTTCGCCAGGTACTCCTTGTCGAGGTTTTCTAATAACTGCACAATCTTCAGAGCTTGCCCCATACAGACCAGAAGCAGTCCGGAGGCGAAATTATCCAGTGTGCCGCAATGACCTATCTTTCTAAGCTTCAGGGACTGTCGAAGTTCATCCAGGGCAGCGAATGAGGTTATCCCCGTTCTTTTGTTAAATAAGAGAATGCCGTCTAAATTCATAGTTTGAATTGTTCCTCGATCTTTTGTAAAATAAGGTCCCTGGTTGAATTTAAATCCTGATAAATCGTACAACCAGCTGCGTTTCTATGTCCTCCTCCTCCAAAAATACGCGCCAAAGAGGAAACATCAAATGAGTTTTGAGATCTAAGGCTAACCTTGGTGAGTGAATCGTTTTTCTGGGTAAACAAAACACCAACCTCAGCTCCCCTTAGATAAAGGGAGTAATCAACCAGCCCCTCGGTTTCCCCTGCAGAGATTTTAAAATTTTCTAAATCCTCCTGCTTGATAACCATACAAGCTATTTTCCCCTCGTTATAGGTCTTTATATTTTGCAGGGTAAAGCCCAGCAATTTCAAGGCTGATTCGGAGTTGTTATAATAGATTTGGTGGTTGATCTCTTTAGGGTCAGCTCCATAATTTATCAATTCCGAGCATATTTTTAAAGAGCGAAAAGTAGTATTGGAGAAACTAAACCTGCCAGTATCCGTGATAATAGCTGCATATAACCGGGTGGCAGCGTTTTTGGTTAGCTGGAATCCGGCAAAACTCAAAAGCTCGTATATTATTTCTCCCAGGGCGCCTGCATGCGTATCTACATAGTTAACGTAACCAAAGCTGGAATTATCCGGATGATGGTCAAGATTAACTATTTTACATTTATCGGTAATAAGTTTTTTTATCTTTCCCGTCCTTTCCAGATTAGGGCACTCCAGAACGAAAGCCAGGTCAGCTGCATAACCTTTTTCTGAGAACTCATCAATGCTCTCAATGGTTTTTTTATCATCCAGAAAAAGATATTTAGACGAGATCTTGCCCTGGTTAAGTATCTTCGATTCCGCGGAAAGAGATTCCAGCCAGTCTTTCAACGCAAGCTGAGAACCGATTGAGTCCCCGTCGGGATCCATATGAGAGGTTATTAAGATCTTTCTGGAATTTACAGCTAGTTGAATAATCTGTTTGAAAATATCACTCATCTTTCAGCTTGGATTCATTTTGAATTTGATTTAAGAGGTGGTCAATTCTGGATGCCTTTTCAATCGTTTGGTCATATTTAAAAGTGATCTCCGGGATCCTTTTGATTCTGATTCTTTTTGCCAGCTCTCTTTGTATGAAGCTTTTAGCGCTATCAAGCCCCTTCTGACTTTCCTTCTTTACCTTTTCATCACCGAACACAGTATAGAACACCCTGGCATATCTCAGGTCGTCTGAAAGCTCCACGCTGTTTATGGTGATCAAGCCGAGCCTGGGATCTTTTAATTCAAGCATTATTATATTTGCCACATCTTTTTTGATCTGGTCTCCTACCCGGGCAGACCTCTTATACTGCATTTTATCTTATCTCCATTGAATAATCCATCACTACCACACCATTCTCCCGATTGAGCTGTTCAATTACCTGAGATAGCAGCTGGTTGATGAATTTTCCATCATTGGCAATGGCGGCAACTCCCAGAGTCGTTCTCTGCCACAGATCGTTATTTCCGATTTCCGCAATGGATACGTTAAACCGGTTATTAATTCGATCTTTGAGCCTCCTTAAAACCTGCCGTTTACTTTTAAGTGAATTGCTTTCAGGAATATGAATCTCTATGGAACAAATGCCAACTACCATAATGAAAATTTAACTCTCTAATTTCCTTGCCAGCTCAGTTACCTCGTAAGCTTCTATTATATCACCGACTTTAATGTCGTTGAAATTTTCTATCCTGATACCACACTCAAACCCTGAATGCACCTCTTTGACATCATCCTTAAATCGTTTAAGTGAAGAGATGGTACCATCGTAAATACTGACTCCTTCTCTTAAAAGCCTGACTTTATCAGCTCGTTTAATACTTCCCGATTGAACGTAAGACCCTGCTACCTGCCCGATTTTGGAAATTTTGAAAACGTTTCTAACCTCCAGGACACCTGAGACTTTTT
>JAOUFL010000148.1 GCA_029858245.1 Candidatus Zixiibacteriota bacterium | reverse complement strand
AGGAAGATAATCAGAATGCTCTTGATCCCCAGTAAGAGGAAAGACTGCTCAACACTGCCTGAGGCACCGGCTAATATGGGGGTGACTAGGATCATCGGTACGATAATCACATCCTGAAAGATCAAAATACCAAGAGCGGTTCGTCCATGCGGGCTATCAATTTCAGCTCTTTCCTGAAGGAGCTTGAGCACGATAGCTGTGCTGCTTAAAGAGATAAGAAATCCTGTGAAGATCGATTGCTCAAGACTCAGTCCGGTTTGTCGGACTAAGATAGAAGAGACCAGAATGGTTAGCAATACCTGAAGGGAACCACCCAAAAGTGCGGATTTTCTGATCCTCAACAAGTTTTTAAGAGAGAATTCGATTCCAATAGCGAAAAGCAGAAGGATAACCCCAAGCTCCGCTAAAAATTGAATATCGTGAGTTGCTTTAATCAATCCCAGCCCCTGCGGACCTGCGATTATCCCGGAGAGAAGAAATCCTAAGATTGAAGGGAGGCGAATTCGCTGGAATAAGAAAACAGCTATCACAGATAATCCCAGGATGATAACTATATCTGTAAGTAATGGCATTTCCATATGCTGGCTACCTTTTAATTTTTAACGACGGGTCCTAAAGGTAGGATCATAAGGTCAAATCTTTTTTATTAGATGTTAAAAGAGTGCAAATTCTATGTTTGAGTTAATGACTCTTCTGTTTTAATTGTCCAGGTATAGTCTATCACGGCAGTTTTTTCCAGCATGGCACCTATAGAGCAGTATTTATTCTTGGAAAGCTCTATAGCGTTCTTAAGGTCGGCTTCTTTTAAGTCTTTGCCCTGGAAAATGAATTCCAGGTTTATCTTTCTGAAAACCTTAGGGTAATTCTCCGCCTGCTCTGCCTCAAGTTTTATCTCCATCCCTTCCAATTTTGCCCTTTTCTTTTCCAGTATAGAGACTACATCAATGCCGGTGCAAGCGCCCAGAGCAACAAGTGCAAGCTGAATAGGAGGCGGTCCACTATTTTCTCCACCCTTTTCGATAGCTATATCCATTTTTACTTTATGTCTGGATTCTGTTTCCCCTAAAAAGCTTCTTTTTCCTGTCCATTTAACCTTAGCTTCCATATTCCTCCTGAAGTAAACTTTGAGGTGAATCTTTTATATGGATTTTACTACAAACTAAAACGAGGGGAGAACCTCTCCTCAAGATATATTATCAGGTACAGGTCTTTTTACCATAACCACAAACAGAGCAGAAAATTTCATTATCTTCTTTTTTGAACAGCGCAAAATGGCAGTTCGGGCATTCCTCTCCTTCTTTGAGAATCTCGATTGGAAGACTTTCTTTAACCGAGATGCCTTCTCTGCTTTTAATATACTTATGCCGAGTTCCGATTAATCTCCGATCAGTCATCTTACAGGATCTTCTCCAATTTCTCCACAATACTTTTCTTGGGTACGGCACCCAATATCTGCTCCACCACCTGTCCCTGTTTGAAGAAGAAGAGGCTGGGAATGCTCATTATGCCATACCTGATGGGGATTTTTCCGTTACTTTCCACATTCAGTTTTCCAACTTTTAGCTTGCCGGAATATTCTGTTGCCAGCTCATTTATGATAGAGCTGATCATCTTACAGGGACCACACCAGGTAGCCCAGAAATCCACCATCACCGGTAATTCTGATTTCAAAACCTCCAGATCGAAATTATCATCGTTTAATTCGATGGGTTCGCTCATCTTTCCTCCTTAAGTTTTCACAATAAAATGTCAGAGTAAAATAATATTTTTAGCCTTGAGGTTTTTTTCTCTCCAGGTTTTTTATTTTTTTCTCTAATTCCCTGATCTTTTTTACATAGAAAGGCAAAAGCGAAATACAGGCTTCGATT
The DNA here is from genome assembly GCA_029858245.1 of Candidatus Zixiibacteriota bacterium. Classification (GTDB taxonomy): domain Bacteria; phylum Zixibacteria; class MSB-5A5; order MSB-5A5; family RBG-16-43-9; genus JAOUFL01. Next base: position 4,279 of record JAOUFL010000148.1, on the reverse strand, counting down.
TTTTTCGCCTTTTTATGTTCTCTGGCAGGGTAACCCGAGATAACGGTATAAGGCGCCACAGATTTTGTTATACCCGACTGAGCCCCTGCTATAACATTATCTCCTACTTTTATATGACCTATTATTCCAACCTGTCCGGCAATGGTTACATTTTTACCTATTTTTGTGCTGCCGGAGATTCCCGCCTGTCCTGCTATAACCGAATTCTCACCGATGGAGACATTGTGAGCTATCTGCACCAGGTTATCTATTTTTGTGCCTTTGCCGATTCGGGTTTCTCCCAGGGTTGCTCTGTCAATAGTAGTATTAGCACCTATCTCCACATAATCTTCTAATATCACCCTTCCAGTCTGGGGTATCTTGTGGTAAATCTCATCCTCTTTTGCATACCCGAATCCGTCGCTTCCGATAACAGCACCGCTGTGCAGGATTACTTTTTTCCCGATTTCACAATTTTCCCTTATGGTTACTCCCGGATAGAGAAAACTGTCCTCCCCCACAACCGTATTCTCTCCCACAAAACTGCCAGACAGGATCGTTACCCTATCACCCATACTGACTTTGTCCTGGATAACCACATATGCTCCGATATGCACTCTCCTTCCCATTTTAACATTTTTCCCCAGGATGGCGCTTGGGTGAACCCCTTCGGGATAATCTTTTTTCCGTGTGAAAAACTCCAGGGTTTTGCAAAAAGCATAATAGGGGTTATCATGTCGGATGGAAGGTATTTTTGGGGTCTCAAACTTTTTGTCGATTATTACCGCAGAAGCTTTTGTTCTCTCCAGAAATATTTTATATTTGGGATTAGATAGAAAAGTCAATTCTCCAGTTTGCGCTTTCTCAATTTCAGCTACCCCCTTTATCTTAATCGAACCATTTCCATAAAGCTCTCCCTGAACAAAATCTGCAATTTCCTTTAAGGTTTTAACCATCTGTTGTTAAGCGCTATTATTTCCAGGAGAGGCTGGGGGCTCATTGCATCTTATTTAACTCTTCCAGTACCCTCTCGGTTAAATCCAAGCCCTTCTTAGCCCAGGCGACATTACCGTTGACTGCATCAAAGATCATAACATAGTTGTTCTCCAGGGCGATTTTTTCAAGGGCTATATTGATCTTGTCCAGTATCGGTTTGGTCAGTTCCGCATTTAACTTTTCCATTTTGCCACCGGGACCAAAGACCTGATTTATATGATTGGTATAGCTATCTTTCTTCTGCTTTAATTGGCTCTCTTTCTCCTTTTTTTTCTCGTCGCTTAAAAGAAGGCTCTGCTTGTTAAATTCCGTCTCCAGACTATCCAGTTCCATTTTTATGCTATCAGTCTCAGCCTGCCATTTTGCCACCTCCTGATCGAATTTCGCCTGAGCATCAGCAAACTCCTTATAATCAGTCCTGAGCTTCATTGAGTCCATATACCCGATTTTCCCCTCCTGTGGAAAAGCAGAAACGCTTGCCAGTATCACAATAGATACTGATATTAAAAACCAGATCCAGTTTTTAAAAGCTAACTTATACATTTTTTTTACCTCTGTTATTTAAAAACTACGACCAAATTGGAAATGGGGTCTCCATTTGTTATCACCAGGATAGTCAAATCCATATCCGAAGTCGAAACCTATCATTCCCAGATTAGGGACTATCATTCTGAAACCAAAGCCGACTGATTTATAAAAATGCCTTAAGGAAAGAGGAGAGACCTTTCTACCAGCGAGCCAGGCATTACCAGCATCTGCAAAAAATAATCCGTAGATCTGCTGGGATACAATGGGATATTGATACTCCAGGTTATAAATCAAAATGCTCCTGCCCCTTATCAGGTTACCCTCTTCATCTCTGGAGCCGATCCAACCATCAGGATAACCGCGGACCATTCCATCCGGATCAGTTCCCCCGGGTGAAAACCTCTCGCTATACGGGATGATCGAATTACGACTATACCCATCGATTATCCCAAATTTGGCTTTAGTCAACAGAACGAATTTCCAGAAGGTCTTGATATATTTGGAGAACTCAAATATGTGCTTATGATAAGACCAGTTTCCCCCCAGGAGACCTCCTGCTAACTCCGAGTTCCAGTAGGCAACCGAACCAGAGGTAGCGAACTGAGGAAGGTCTCTAGAATCTCTCATTATAGTAAAATCGATACTGGAGGTACTCTGAGGCCAGTCTATGTTATTAAGGTTATAGGGGCTATCTTTGTAAGTATCTAAGTAACTATCAGAAAAATCGAAATAACGTATGCTTTCCAGCCTGTACCTGGTATATACCCGGAAGTAATTATCCGGCCAGGAAAGTCTTCTTCCTACCCTCAATCCAACCCCCGTTCTTCCTTCAGTGTAATCATCATACCATTTACTGTTAAGCTGATAAAGGTCTATTCCCACGGAGGTAGGGGTACCTCTGAACCAGGGCTCGGTGAAGCTGACCTGAACCGAGTTCCTGGTTTTTCCGAACTCCCAGTTCAGATTTATATTCTGACCATTTCCGAAAAGATTGGGTATTCCCAGTCCAATTGAACCGACTATTTTATCCCTCTGGCTGTAGCCTGCTCCAAAATTTATTGAGCCAGTGGGCTTTTCCTCAACTTTTATAACCAGGTCAATGTCGCCACTGGGCAACACTTCAAAATCCGGGATCACATTGGAGAAATAATTCAGATACATTATATCTCTCAAGCTTCGCATTAGGATTGACCGATGAAACCTCTGTCCCGGTATAATGGATAATTCACGTCGAATGACCTTCTCTTTGGTTTTAGTGTTTCCCTCGATATTCACAAAATGGATATTGGCGGGAACTCCCTCGGTTATCTGGTAATTTATGTTCACCACGTTACCCTGTGTGGAGGTCAGGTCTTTCAACTGCACATAGATATATCCTTCTTCCTGATAGAGGTTGTATATCTCAGTTAAGGTCTCATCACATTTTTTTTGGTTGTAAAACTCGCCCTCTTTAAACTTAAGCACTTTTTTTAAATTTTCATTCGTATAGACACTATTCCCCTCGAAATCTATCTCTCCGAATTTATACCTTTCACCCTCGGACAGGCTGATGCGGATATACATATCCCTGCCTGAGGGATCGAACCAGATCGAATCGTTCAATATCTCAGCATCTAAATATCCTTCTTTCCTGTAAAACTCCACAATCCTATCCTTATCATCTCGATATTTATCCGAATTGAACTCTCCACTCCTTATCCAGTTGTCCTCCTTGTTTTTCATCTGTTTTTTAATCTTTCCCGCTGGAAAATCTTTAGTACCCTCTACATAGATTTTCTTTATTTTGACCTTCTTGCCCTCATCTATATTATAAATCAGGATGGTCTCACCTTCTTTTAAACCTGGCTTCAACTCCGATTGAACTCTGGTAGCCAGATAACCTTTATCCTTATACAATGCATTTATAATATTTATCCCCTCCTTGACCTGATAAGGACTTAAAAGAGCACCGATCTTGAAATTCAATTTCTCCTCGATCTCCTCTTGCTTGAACTTCTTATTGCCCTTAATCTCCAGCTGGGTAAGCAGGGGAAGCTCCTCTACCTTAATGGTAAGAACTATACCCTCCAGTTTTTGATTAGCATAGATTGATACATTAGAGAATAGATTCAAAGCATAAATCCTCCTTATCGCTCTCTGCACAGTTGAAAGATCCAGGAAAGAGCCGCTGTTGATGCCGGATGATAAAAGGATCAAGGATTTATCTGCGGTTTTATTTCCCTCTACCTCGATGCCGGATATGATCAAATCCTCAGCCAAGGAAAAAGAGCAGGTGAAAAAGATAAAAAATAACAAGATGATGATTTTTTTCAACATCATTAAGTCTTTTTGGATGGTGACTTTTTAGGTACATTCAATTTTGTTATTTTCACTTCAGTATAATCCTGACGATGTCCTCTCTTCCTTCGATATTTCACTCTTCTTTTGAACTTATAGACGGTGACTTTCTTTGACTTTCCGGTGGATAAAACTTCTGCTGTTATACTGGTGTTCTCCAGATAGGGTGTTCCGATTAAAGGTTCTTTTTCATCCCTGGAAATAAGCAGAACTCTATCGAAGGTTACTTTATCTCCAGGTTTTGAGTTGATGCTTGGAACTTTCAGTTTTTTCCCCTCCTCTACCCGGTACTGTAATCCACCGCTTTCCATTATAGCATACATCTTTTTTCCTCCGCTTGATTTTTAGTCGTAATCTTTATACGAAGGCTAATATATTACTATTTTACCTGGAGTCAAGCAGATTTGTTCCAGCAGAGTGGTGAAGATATTTTTAATAA
>JAOUFL010000147.1 GCA_029858245.1 Candidatus Zixiibacteriota bacterium | reverse complement strand
CACTATGATTAGATTCAGCTCTTCATATTTTTTACCTAATTCGGTCGCAGCTTTTCTTGCCACCATTTTGATGTTTAAAGCGTGAGAAAGGCTTTTTCTCTCCAGTTCAGGCATGCCGGAGATTCGAGCAATAGGGGAGAATTCATCCACCGATACCGGGTCAACGATGAAAGCAGGGATATCACAATCCTGGGTGAGTTCGTGAGCAATTAATGCTCCTAAATTTGAGACATGATCTGCCTGAACGTTACCTAACTTTATATCAGAAATCATTTTTTGATTCACCCGGTAAGTTCCGCTGGATAAGGATTTAAAAGGACCTCCCCTCCCTACAACTGCTGAGAGATCAGCAACTTTGAAATTGTTTCTCTGCAGAAATTTCAAAACTATATTCCTTCTGTAAGCTAACTGGTCTAAGGTTTCAGGAAAGGCTTTAAGTTCTTCAGGTGAATGTCTTAAAGCTTCAACAATCAGTGGAGCTCTATCCTCATACAGAGCAACTTTGGTGGAGGTAGCTCCGGGATTGATGCTTAAGATTTTATAAGACATGTTAGATGTAAGACGTGAGACGATATTTTTTATTTTCTTTTTCCTTTATTTAAGCAGGGAAGACACGGGGATCTGCCCCTACGTTTTTTTATTCGCCATCCCTCATCCGATATGAGTGATTTCTCATCTTCCATTTTCTTTTTTCTATTTTTCTTTTTATTTTAGGCATGCCTCTGTCTGAATTTCTTAACCTCTGCGATTCTGGCTTTGGCTAAGATATTGGCAGCTTTATAGGTTGGAATATTTGACTCCTTTGATATCTCCAGGATCTTTTTCATTATATCATATATCCCGGTCGCTTGCTTTATTGCTTTTTCTTTGACATAACCTCCCAATTCATTCGCTACATTTATCATACCGCCTGCGCCTATAACAAAATCAGGGGCATATACAATTTCTTTATTATGCAAAATGTCCCCGTATTTATCATCTGCTAATTGATTATTGGCGGCACCGGCGATGATCTTAGCTTTAAACCTATCAACTGTCTGAGCATTTATCACACCACCCAGGGCGCAAGGGGAAAAGACATCTGCTTCAACCTGGAAAATTTCATCTGGATTAACGACTTCCGCTCCGAACTCCATCCTGGCTTTCTCCGCCTTTTCGGACAAAAGATCTGCAACTATTAATCTACTACCGGATGCTTTCAACTCCTTAGCCAGATGATAGCCAACATGTCCCATTCCCTGGATTGCTACAGAAACGCCTTCCAGAGATTTTTTGTTTAAAACTTTCTCCACACAAGCTAAAAGTCCGCTTTGTAATCCAATGGCAGTTACCGGTCCAGGATCTCCGCTGCCACCTAAGGCTCTGGAAAGTCCAACCACATGTTTTGTCTCGTAACGAACTATTTCCATATCATCCACTGTTGTTCCAAGGTCTTCTGCGGTGATGTATCTGCCATTAAGTCCCTGCACAAACCTTCCGAAAGCTCTCAGGAGCAACTCGTTTTTATCTTTAGAGGGATCCCCGATAATTACTCCCTGTCCCCCACCCAGGTTTATCCCAACAGCAGCTGCTTTATAGGTCATAGCCCTGGAAAGAAGCAGAACATCTTTTAATGCTTCTTCATCCGTCTTATAAGGAAACATCCTCACACCACCGATAGCGGGTCCTAAGGTAGTGTCATGAATGGCTATGATCCCTCTGAGCTTAGCTACTTTATCCGAGCAGAAGATTATTTGCTCGTGCTGGTCCTCAGCTAAAGATTTAAAGATCTCCATAGCTCGAACTCTTTAAATTTGTTTTAGAGATTCATTCAATGCGTCTCTACCTATTTTCGCTCGCGAGATACAAACAACAGTTAGGGATAACATCTTTTTCTCTTTTGAACTTTTAAAGCTTTAAGCTTTTGAGCCTTCATCCACATTCACAAATGACTTTATTCCTCCCTTGAATCATAAAACTATGGAGCTTTTTTATTCAATCCATTTTGGCTTTCTCTTTTGTAAAAACGCCTCCATTCCCTCCTTTGCCTCTCCTGAGGCAAAACATTCTCCAAAGGCATCTACTTCAAAAGAGCTACCTGTGGCAAAATCGGTTTCCACTCCCCTGCTGATTACCCTTTTAGCTAACCGGACTGCGGTTGGTCCCTTGGTAGCAATTTTTTTCGCCATCTCCATACAGATATCCATCAGATTATCATGTGGAACCACTTGGTTGAACAATCCAATAGCTAAAGCAGTCTGGGCATCGACCATATCTCCTGTGAGGATCAGCTCCTTGGCTTTGGCAGTCCCCACTGTTCGAGCTAATCTCTGAGTTCCTGCAAATCCGGGTATAATACCTAGATTTATTTCGGGTTGTCCTAATTTAGCTTTGTCTGAGGCAATTCGTATATCACATGCCAGGGCTAATTCGCATCCTCCACCTAAGGCAAAACCGTTAACCGCAGCGATGACTGGTTTATCCTGTGATTCTATCAAGGAGAAGACTTTCTGCCCCATTTCAGAGAAGTCAATTGCTTGTTGCTTAGTCATATCCTTCATCTCAGCAATATCCGCTCCTGCCACAAAAGCTTTTCCTTCACCGGTTATGATCATAACCTTTATTTTGTCATCCCTGCTCCATTGATGAGTTATATCGTTTAGCTCATGTATGGTCTCTGTATTCAAAGCATTTAACTGCTTAGGTCGATTGATTTTTATTATGCCGATACCATCTTTTATCTCTGTAAGGATATTTTTATATTCCAACTCTCCTCCTTTGCTTCAATTCAAAAATTTATGATAGAAATATAGATATAAAGTAATCCTTTACTTATGTGATAAATTATCTCATTAATTCCCTGAAGATCACCAGCCTTTGTATTTCTGAGGTTCCCTCTCCTATCTCGCAGAGCTTCACATCGCGTAAATATCTTTCCACCGGGTATTCCCGGGAATATCCATAACCTCCAAAGATTTGAATTGCCTGATAACAAACATATCTGGCGACCTCGGAGGCAAAAAGTTTTGCCATAGCTGATTCTTTTACATATTTTTCTCCTTTATCTTCTAAAAAGGCAGCGTGATAGATAAGATGACGGGCTGCCTCTATCTGCGTTGCCATATCAGCCAATTTAAACTGGATAGCCTGGAATTCAATTAAAGGTTTTTCAAACTGAATTCTTGTCCTGGAGAATTTCATTGCCTGGTCAAAGGCTCCCTGAGCTATACCCAATGCCATTGCACCTATGCTAACCCTTCCTCCATCCAGGGTGATTAAAAACTGTTTGAATCCTTCACCCTCTTTACCCAGAAGATTTTCCTTAGGTACCTTTAGCTCCTCAAAATGTAAAGTAGCAGTATCTGAACCTCTTAAGCCCATCTTGTTTTCTTTCTTGCCGACTGAAAATCCTTTCATCCCTTTTTCCAGAATCAAAGAGCTGATACCTTTGGTTCCTTTAGTCTTGTCCGTTACAGCAGTGATGACGAAGGTCTCTGCCACTGAGGCGCTGGTGATAAAACACTTGGAACCATTGACCACATAATTCTCACCATCCAAAACAGCCGTGGTCTTGGTTCCCCCGGCATCTGAACCTGCTTCCGGTTCGGTTAAACCAAAAGCACCTAATTTTTCACCTTTAGCCAGAGGAGGAATATATTTTTTCTTTTGCTCTTCATTTCCGAAAAGGAATATAGGACATATAGCTAAAGAATTATGTGCAGCTACGGTAATTCCCGTAGAGCCGCAAACTCTTGAGAGCTCTTCTACGACTAAAACGTATTTTAAAGTATCTATGCCTGATCCACCATACTCAGGGGGAACTACCATACCCAGCAGTCCTAATTCGGCAATTTTCTTGATATTATCATAAGGGAACTCAGCTGATTCATCGATCTTATGAGCTGCTGGTTCAATCTCTTTTTCTGAAAACTCTCTTATCTTTTTCCTGAAATCTTCATATTTTTTATCTAAGTACATTCTGCTTCCTATTTTAATAGGTTTCTGGAGATGACAATCCTCTGAGCTTCAGAGGTTCCTTCGTAGATCTCGGTTACCCTGGCATCCCGAAAATATCTTTCCACTGCATATTCTTTCATATAACCGTATCCACCGTGAATCTGTACAGCCTCGTTTACCACGAAATTAGCTATCTCCGAAGCGAAAAGCTTAGCCATGGATGCTTCTTTGGTACACCTCACGTTATTTTGTCTTAACCAGGCAGCTCTATAGACTAATAATCTGGCTGCTTCGATCTGGGTTGCCATATTAGCCAGTTTGAACTGAATTGCCTGAAAATTGCAGATAGGCTGTCCAAACTGCACTCTTTCTTTCGAATATTTTAAAGACTCATCCAGGGCAGACTGGGCTATTCCAACTGACTGTGCTCCTACACCTATTCTACCTGAATCAAGCAGACTCAAGGCAATATTAAAGCCCTTGTTTTCCTCCCCCAGAATGTTTTCTTTTGGAACCTGGCAATCTTCAAAAGATAACTCTCTGGTATCAGAACCTCTTATTCCCATCTTCTTCTCTTTAGCTCCGATATTGAATCCTTTTAATCCTTTTTCCACTAAAAGGCAGGAGATGCCTTTCGATTTTGCCTCAGGTTTGGTCAGGGTGAAAAGCATAAAAAGGTCTGCAATTCCGCCATTAGTTACAAAGGTTTTAGTACCGTTGATTATATAATGATCGCTTTTTAAAATCGCTGTTGTTTTTAAACTGCCCGCATCAGTTCCTGCTTCGGGCTCGGTTAAGGAATAGGCTCCTATGAATTCCCCTCTGGTCAATTTAGGCAAATACTTCTTCTTTTGTACTTCTGTACCATATTTAAAAATAGCATCAGAGATCAGTGAATTGTGAACAGATAAGGAGATCTCCAGAGCAGCACAGGTTTTGGAAAACTCCTCCATAACCAGGATATAACTGATGAAATCCAGACCTGAGCCACCATATTCTTCTGGCATGAGCATACCCATATATCCCAGATCAGCTAATTCCTTATATAGCTCTTTTGGTATCTCTTCTTTTTCATCGAATTCCTGTGCTCTGGGAGCTAATTTCTCAGAGGCGAATTCTCTGGCAGCTTCCTTAATCATCTTTTGATCTTCTGATAGTTCAAAATCCATTTTTTTTCTCCTTAAATGGGCGATAAAAAGTTTTTTTGATTTTAGCAATTTTAATCAATGGGGTAAATCACATTTAAGTTTCCTCTTTATTCTGCTTTTTGGAAGATCATAGCAGTTACAGTCTTATCATTTCCACCCATGCTGATCATCAAAGCATACGGTTTACCCGGATTGATCTTTATCTGATTATCACCGGCTTTTCCGGTTAACTGGTGAAGACTATCCACAGCCTGTCTCACCCCGGTTCCCCCGGTATAGTGACCAAAACCGATCAGCCCACCAGTAGCGTTAGTGGGGAGCTCCGCATTAATATTAGTTCTTCCTTGCTGAACGAAGGCAGAGGATTCTCCTGGTTTAACGAAACCGGCTGCTTCCAAAGCCAGAAGCCCTCCAATAGTAAAACAATCGTGCACTTCCAGAATCCCGATATCTTTTGGACCTAATCCTGCCATCTGATATGCTTTCTCCACAGCTTTTTTTGTGGTAGTCATCACAGTTAAATCCACAGGAGGTTTGGTTATATCGGCTACTGCTATACCGAACCCCACCACCTCTATGGCATCCAATTTATTCAGCCCAACCTTTTTTAATCCTTCTTCTGAAACAAAAAGCAAAGCAGAGGCTCCATCCGAGACTTTAGAACAATCATAAACATTAAGATGGTCCACGAAGGTTTTTGGATTTGGAGGTGTCATTCCTGCTGCATATAAATCTTCTATGGAGTTATGATATTCCTGAGCCTTGGGATTTTTTCTGGCATTTTCTATTGCCTGTTTGTACCAGGAAGCCATGCCTTTTCTCATAAAATCATAGCCGAATTTATCATAACAGGCACCCGCACGGTCAGAGAATTTGGCAGGGAAGAAGTAGACATGACCATTCTTTCTTTCTGTGGCATAATGTCCTGCGCCTGCCAATATATCTGCACCATATACTGATTTGACTGTGTTTTGTACCTCTACTCCTATGGTGAGAACTACATCGGATATCTCTGAGGAGATGCTCTTTACTGAGGTCAATAAACCAAGACCTCCAGAGCCACAAGCTCCCTCTACCCTCGTATGCGGTTTGTATTCCAGGGAAGGATGAATG
>JAOUFL010000146.1 GCA_029858245.1 Candidatus Zixiibacteriota bacterium | reverse complement strand
TGGCACATCAAACTTCCATAGCGGTATTGAATTCCAGGCTCAGCCAGGAATTGATCTTAAGTCGAGAGATGGAGTCTTTCAACAAACTTTCATCTTTTATCCTGCACGATCTTAAAAATTTTGTCTCCATGCTTTCTTTGATATTGCGGAATGCAGAGGAAAGGTCCAATGATCCTGATTTTCAAAAAGGAACTCTTGTTACCATCTCCGATACAGTTGCCAGGATGAAAGGGCTTATGAGCAAGCTTTCATCCGCCCCTGAGGGGATTAGATTAGACCTCAAAGAATGTAATCTGAATAAGATTTTGCAAGACTTATTGCAAAACCTTAAACTCTCAAAATATACACGTATAAAGACAAGATTTGATTTCAAACCTTTACCAGCTACCAAATGTGACCAGATGCAAATTGAAAGGGTTTTTCAGAATTTAATCATCAATGCGATAGAGGCTATGCCGGAGGGAGGGGCTTTAGTCATAAGCACGGATGTCGATAGTGAAGCAGGGTGGGTGTGGGTGGAGGTTTCAGATACAGGTATGGGAATGTCCCGGGATTTTGTTAGGAATCAGCTGTTCAGACCTTTCGAGACTACCAAAAGGAAAGGGTTGGGTATTGGTCTTTTTCAATGCAAAGAGATTGTGGAATTACATAACGGTAAAATCTCAGTGGTAAGCGAAGAGGGAAAAGGAACCACTTTTAAAGTAGAGCTACCGCTGTAAAAACTTATCAATAAGGCAGGCTGGATGATAAAGGAAAAGATATTGATAGTTGACGATGAGGAAGGTATAAGAACTCAACTCTCCTGGGGATTGCAGAATGAATATGAGATTTTGCTGGCTTCAAATGCAGAGGAAGCCCTGGTAATTGCCGGGAAAGAAAGACCCAATTTGATTATTTTGGACATTGCTCTCTCACCATATGAACACGAGAAAGATGGTCTTGATATTCTTGAGGATCTACTTCAAATTGACTCCCTTTTGAAGGTGATAATGATAACAGGCCACGGCGAGAAAGAAAATGCCTTAAGAGCTATCAGTTCGGGCGCTACTGATTTCTATACCAAGCCCATAGACTTGGATGAGCTCAAAATCATTATAAAAAGAGCTTTACTGATTCAGAGACTGGAGATGGAAAAAAGAGAGCTAATTGAAAGAATCGAGGAGAAAAAGTTTGAGGAGATAATCGGTCAGAGTCCCAAGATCGCAGAGGTTTTTAAGACCATCAAGAAAATAGCCACAACAGATGTGACAGTGCTTGTTACCGGAGAAAGCGGTACCGGAAAGGAAATGGTAGCTAAAGCCATCCATAATCAAAGTTTGAGGAAGGATAAGCCCTTTGTAACCATAAACTGCGGGGCAATACCTGAGAACCTTTTGGAATCTGAGCTTTTCGGGCATGAGAAAGGTGCTTTTACTGATGCTTACGCCCAGAAAAAAGGGAAGTTCGAATATGCAAATGGTGGTACGATATTTCTGGATGAAATAGGAGAGTTACCCTTATCATTGCAGGTAAAACTCTTACGATTTTTGCAGGATCATCAGATAGAAAGGATTGGGGGGAAAGATCTGATTTCTCTGGATTTGAGGATAATTGCAGCGACCAACAAACCACTGGAAAAAGAACTCCAGATAAAAAAATTCAGGGAAGACCTTTACTACAGGTTAAGCGTTATAACCATCCATCTCCCTCCACTGAGGGAAAGAAACGACGATGTCATAATTCTGGCTAATACATTTTTGAATATCTTTTCAAGGGAATTCAATAAAGGAAGTCTTACCTTCAGTCACAGAAGTATCAAGAAATTAAACGACTATCCCTGGCCTGGTAATGTTCGGGAATTAGAGAATAAAGTTAAAAGAGCAGTGATAATGTGTCAAAGTAAGAGAATTACTCCTTTTGATCTTGGTTTCAGTTCAGCTGAGGAGACGAGAAAACCTCTTTCCCTTCAATCTATAAGAGAAAAGACAGAGAAAGATGTTATAATAGATGCTCTTGCTATTAATGACTGGAATATATCTAATGCAGCCAAATACTTAGATGTGAGCAGAACGACCCTTTATGGTTTGATCGATAAATATAAATTGAAAAAACAAGAAGAGAGTTGAACAGAAATCTTAAAAATATACCCGGCCTGTTCATTTTATTGAAACCTTGTAATTTATTCTTAAACATATAGTTAGCAAGTTGAACTCCAGCACTGTCATAGAATTGGACACTTTTTTTAGTTTTTAAAAACCACTCGCTAAATTAAAATTTACCATCATGCTAATTGCTTGGAAGTAAATGAGTTACGAATAGCTATAAATTATTTATGGCACTCTTTTTGCTTTATATGGAAGTGAAACAGATAAAGAAGTTAGATTAATTTTTAAAATTTTAGGAGGTAAGATGAAAAGAAATATTTTAGGAATAATCGGAGTAATGATTCTTGTCTTCGTTTCAGCTTCGGGAGCATATGCTCAGTTTTTCGATTTAAATGTAGCTCTGATATCGCTGGGAGGAGATGATTTCAGGTATGATTTTACCCTGACTAATGTTGGACCAGCAAGAGATGCAATTTTTAAATGGACCGTTGATAATGGTAGAGTAGCTCCTGCTTCTGACTGGGTGGATCTCGGATGGAGTTTGCCTTCTGGATGGAGCGGAAGTCACCCCGATCACAGATTAGATTTTCAAACCGGAAACGGCTCCTATCCTTCGGACGGATTCTACAGGATTTATGGTCAGCCCGGTGCACCTGCACCTAATGCTGGATATACTATGGGCGTGTTTAGCTGGACTTTTCATAGGGCGGATGGGCCTGTTCCTACAGCTGACAGATTTATGCCCTATTCAGATCCTCTTAATATAAAGGTTCATTTTCAACCTATTGATGAAAATTGGCAGAATATTGGGGATACTTATGTTGGAACTTTTACCCCTCCTGTTCCCGAGCCTTCAAGTATAGCACTTCTGGGACTTGGGTTATTGGGTCTGGGTGGTTTTTCGAGATGGAGACTTAGAAAATAGTTTCAAAAGATCCAATTTTTGTATTTTGATAAGCCCCGTAAAAGGGGCTTTTTTTATTGTATTTATACTTGTTTTGACCTCTTTTCCCTTTAAGAATATCATTCTTTTGCCGATTAATAGATTAGAATTATCTCAGGGAAAACATATGAAACAGATTTTATTAATAGAAGATGATACTAAAATCTGCGATTCCATAAATAATTATTTTAACTCAGAACAAATCAAGCTTCACACCATTTTTGATGGTAAGGTTGCCTTAGAGACAATAAACCATCTAAAACCTGATCTGGTGCTGCTGGATATAAATCTCCCGAATCTGTCAGGCGTAGAAATTTTAAAAGAAATCAAAGAAAGAGATATCAGAATTCCGGTAATAGTGATTACCGGTTATATTTCCACCGCGGTAGCAATAGAGACGATGAAAGAGGGGGCGTATGAGTTTGTAACTAAACCTTTTCAATTAGAAAAATTAGCAAGGATCGTCGATAAAGCATTACAGGAAAAGAAGGGAGAAGGAGATTCGTCAGGTTTTGGCAAGATCGACAGACCAGAGGATGAAAACCTTATTATAGGAAAAAGCCCGGAGATCGTGGAGATAGCCAAACTCATCGGACAGGTGGCTCCTACAGATGCGGCTGTTTTGATAATGGGTGAGAGCGGGACCGGGAAAGAATTAGTAGCACGAGCCATTCACCGAAATAGTCTAAGAAAAGACCGGCCTTTCCTTTCGGTTAACTGTGCGGCTTTACCAGAATCACTCTTAGAATCAGAGCTTTTCGGTTATGAGAAAGGAGCATTTACTGGTGCCTATCAAAAAAGGTTCGGAAAATTCGAACAAGCTGATAAAGGGACTATCTTTTTAGACGAGATCGCCGATATGAGTCTGATGACTCAAAGCAAAGTTCTAAGGGTTCTGCAGGAACAGGAATTCGAGAGGGTTGGAGGAAACCAGAGTATTAAAGTAGATGTAAGGATTATAGCCGCTACCAACAAGAGTCTGGTTAACTGTATAAAAGAAGGAAACTTCAGGGTTGACCTGTTTTACAGACTGAAGGTAGTCTCGATCTATCTTCCCCCACTGAGGGAAAGAAGATCAGATATTCCCCTTTTAGCAGATCACTTTCTAAAAAAATATGCAGAGCTTACCGGTAAAAAGGTTAGTGAGGTCTCAGATTCTGCCATGAAAGTTCTGGTTAAATATCCCTGGCCGGGGAATGTGCGTGAGCTGGAGAATAATATTCACACAGCAGTAGTTATGAGCAAAGGAGGATTACTTTCACCCGAACATTTCCCCATCTTCAACGATAGCAAGGAAAAGCTAGAAATTGATTTCGAGAAGATAAAAAAAGACTACCACAAGATTATGTACGCAGTATTAGACCCTTTATTCCCCAAGATCTTAGCCAATTCGGATGGACATATCTATGATCATATGGAGGAAGCTTTAGAGAAAACTATTTTTGACCTTTCCTTAAAATACTTCCAGGGTAACCAGGTTAAAGCAGCCGAGCTTTTGGGAGTAAGCCGCAATACCTTAAGAGACCGAATGAAAAAATACGGAATCTTCTAAAAAAGATGTTTTTGATTTCTCAAAAATAAACCTGTATAGCAAAACCCAGAGACCATTAGCCGAATAATTTACAGATAAGATATTAGTCGTTCTTAAGGATTTGAGTTAACCTTCCGAATTAAGAAAATAGATCGGTGAAAAACTTGAACTTATACTAAGCGAGTAGAATATATGGAACTTCAAGGCAGTGTAGAAAGATTTCAACTTTCAGATATTTTTCAGCTTTTGAGTGCCTGCAGGAAGAGCGGAACCTTAGGGGTGCAGAAGGGTGAAGGGGTCATTATGGTTTATTTCCAGGAGGGTAATATAATTTTTGCTCATAATCCCTATAACCGCCTTAGATTAGGAGAGCTTCTGCTCAAGAAAGGGAAGATAAACAAAACCCAGTTGCAGAATATAACTCAGCTCCAGAAAGAACTTAAAGGTAAAAAAAGAATAGGTGAACTTCTAATAGCAGAAAACCATATCACCAGAAAACAATTAGAGGGGTTAGTACGTTTGCAGGTGGAAGAGGTCATTTATAACCTGCTTAAATGGGATAAAGGGAGTTTCAAATTTTACGAGAACAGGTTTCCCACTCAGGAGGAGATCACTATTAAAATCTCCACCGAAAACCTGATTCTGGAAAGTGTTAGAAGATCGGACGAACTGGAAAGATTAAAGAGAAAACTACCACCTTTTGATACGGTTCTGGGCCTGGCTCCCGCGGATGATGAAAGAAGCAAGGATATTAATCTCAAACCAGAGGAGTGGAACCTGCTGGCTCTGGTGAATGGCTCTCGAAATATCATAAAGGTCTTAGAGGATTCTAAAATGGATAAGCTCGAGGTTTTGAAAATCTTAGCGGGGCTTTTGATGGCAGGCTTAATTGAGCCGGTGACTAAAAAAAGCTTTGAGATAAAGGCTGATAAATTAGAGAAGCTTTTAATTCAATTCAACCACAGCTTAGAAAGATATATTGAGGAGTAGTCAGGTGGAGTTTTTGGAGATACTCGAGAGCCTTAACAGAAAACTTGACGTGTTTTTTGAAAAAGTCATAGCCAAGGAGGAAAGAGATATTTTTGTAGAGCAAAGGATTAACCGGCTGGAAGACATAATCCTTGGCAATAACAAAGATTACTGGTTTATAGAAGATAGGTTCCGCGGTTTGGAGAGCTGGTTGAAGAATGAGGGTCTGGAATTGAATTCCAAACCACTTGGGAAAAAATATATCCAGAGGTTAATAGAATGTGTGGTGAAAATCAAAGCATCTAGAGAGATAAGCGATGTTAAGAAAGATTCAAATCAATATGTTAAGAAGGTCTTGTTACAGGCAAATTCATTCCTCCGGGATAATTTGAGAAGGGGGGGATGGGAATATACCCCTTTGGGATTAATGGAATCAGTCCAGCTGGATGAATCTTTGCTGAAGCTGAAAGAGGATATTAGAACTACAGAGGGAGAGGATGCAGATCTGAAAAGCGGTTATCACAGGATACTAACTTACCAGCTGGACTTGTTAGCCAGCTTCTACAAACCCAAGGATCATTTACTGACCATACTGGATTATCAATTAAAAAGCCTGGAAATAAATCCAACTAAGGAAGATGAGATCTTCACTGCCTCCCTCATATATTATTTAAAACAGAAG
>JAOUFL010000145.1 GCA_029858245.1 Candidatus Zixiibacteriota bacterium | reverse complement strand
TCGGTGATGCAGATAAAATCAAAAACTTGTGCACAAAACTGAATTTTACTTTAAACGGACTTGAAATCCTGGGAGAAAAAGAACCCAGGAACATAGCATCCCTGGCTGTGGAGCTGGTGAAACAGAAAAAAGCTGATATGTTGATGAAAGGTAAAGTTGACACGCCTACTCTTTTAAAAGCGGTTCTGGATAAGGAAAAGGGATTAAAAAGCGGAAAGCTTTTGAGTCATGTTGCCGTGGTAGAGGTGGAAAAATACCCTAAACTGATGATAGTTACTGATGGCGGGATGAACATCTCTCCTGACGTAACCAGGAAAATAGAGATTTTAAAAAATGCCGTTGAGGTCGCAAAAAAATTAGGAATAGAGAACCCGAAAGCCGCTTGCCTGGCAGCAGTGGAGCTGGTAAATCCTGAAATGCCTGAAACAATCGACGCTTCCATAATTGCCAAGATGGCAGAAAGAGGAGAGATAAAAGATGTGATCGTGGACGGACCTGTTGCCTTTGATGTGGCAATTGATCCTGACTCTGCCCGCATAAAAGGGATAATTTCCCCTATCTCGGGAGATACCGATATTTTCCTCTGCCCGAATATCTCTTCTGGAAATATTTTTGTAAAAAGCCTGATCTATTTATGCGGAGCCAGAGTCGGGGGAATTGTTGTAGGAGCAGGAGTACCCATAGTTTTACTTTCCCGTTCAGATACAGCTGAAATAAAACTCCTGTCAATAGCACTGGGTGCAGCAGTTAGCTGAATATTCCGGGATAACCATACGATGTTTCTATTATCCTGATGAAGTTTTCTCTTTGCTTTCCCTTGAGATTTCATAAATGAAAAGAAAATTAAATAGAAGTTTTTACAGAAATTCCACCTTAGAGGTCGCCAAGGAGTTGCTGGGTAAATATCTTGTGATAAAAAGGAACGGTAAAATACTATCTGGCAAAATAGTGGAAACAGAAGCTTATATTGGTCCTGATGATCCCGCTTCTCATGCTTATAGAGGTATTACCCCGAGAAATAAAATAATGTTCGGAAAACCCGGTTATGCTTATGTTTATTTTACCTACGGTATGCACCACTGCCTTAACTTCGTTACAGAGAAAGCAGGATTTCCCGCTGCGGTTTTAATCCGGGCTCTGGAGCCAGAAGAGGGTATCGAGATTATGAAAATGAAAAGAAAAAATTCAAAAATGGAAGAGCTGACCAGTGGTCCGGGAAAACTGTGTATGGCTATGGGCATCAACAGAACATTAAATGGAGCTGACCTCTGTGGAAAAATCATATTTATTGAAGATAGAGGCGCGAAAATAGGTACGATCGTTTCTACAAACCGAATAGGCATAAACCTGGGTAAAAAAAGAAAGTGGAGATTTTATGTAGAAGGCAACAGATATATCTCCAGAAAATAAAACCAATGAGAACTTTAAATTATACAGATTATTCAAGAATGTATTAGGAGCATTAAGGAATTCGATGGATAAACTGATATATTATCTGATTATTACCCCACCACTGCTTTTTGCCATAACAGTCCATGAGTATTCCCATGGCTGGATGGCATACCGTAAAGGGGACCCTACTGCCAAGTTAGCCGGGAGGTTAACTCTAAATCCCATATCTCACATAGACATTGTCGGGCTTTTACTCTTATATTTCTATGGTTTTGGCTGGGCAAAACCGGTCCCGATCAATCCGAATAATTTCAAAAACCCCCGTAAGGATGAGCTCTGGGTATCCTTAGCTGGTCCAGCCTCAAACATGCTTTTAGCATTTGCTCTTGGACTTCTTTTTCGAATTATCTACAGCCCTTACTCCTTCACTTCAGAACCTTCTTCCTACCAGCTAATTATTTTAATGCTGGTAAAGGGAATCCAGCTAAACCTGGTTCTAACTGTATTCAACCTGCTCCCCGTAAAACCCCTGGATGGCTCACACATCCTGGCAGGATTATTACCTCCTCAATACAATAATCAGCTAACCCAGATTCAGAGGTTCGCACCTTATGTTCTCCTGGGGATAATCTTCCTGGACTATTTTTTAAACATTGGAATTCTCTGGTCTATTTTCGGTCCATTTATCATCTTCTTTGGAACCATCTTCGCTGGACCTGAATTTATCCGACTCATATATATCTGAAAAAATGTCAAATCTCAAGAACTCTTTCCCTGATATTATAAGTCTTATTTTATTTTGTTTGATTTTCTTAAACTGCCATCCCGCACCTCAATTGAGAATCCCCGAAGGAGAACTTGAGCCGGAAAAGGTTTTGGAAAAAGCCATATTCAATCAAAACCAGATAAAATCCATTGCCTCGCTTGTAAGCTTTAACTTAAAATCCTCAAAGGGAAGCTACTCCGGAGATCTGGAGTTATTCTTTATAAGACCGGATAGTCTTGCCTTTAAGATCAAAGCCTTTTTGGGACCAGATTATGTAACCGGGGTGACTATCGGAGATACCTTTCTTTTCTATTTCCCAAGACTTAAAGAGTATTATAAGGGCATAGACCTGAGTTGCTCTGAGGAGGAGATTTTTCAGACGGAGATAAACCTTTTTTGCCTTTTGAAGATTCTCACCCTGGAGACGCAATTGAAAAAAGTGGGAACTATTTATAAAGGGATGGATAAGAAAAACTTCATTTTTGAACAAAGAGGAAATAACTGGAAAAAAAGTTTCTTCATAGATAAAGATGAAGCTTATTTGCGAAAGTGTATGTGGGAGGAAACTGAATACTCCACTCCAGAAGAAGCTAAAGGTTTTGTGATCGAATATAAGGATTTCAGGGAAATCAGTGGAATAAAAATACCTCAGGAGATTAAGATAAACTCCTTAAACGAAAAAGAAAAGCTCCGGCTTAAATTTCTGGAGACCAAGATTAATTCAGCCATTGCAGAGAAGAAATTTCAGATCAAGATACCTGAAGAAGCAAAACCGCTGGAAATGGATTGAGTCAAGGGGATCTATTTGATTAGGATACAAACATCCGACAAAATCGTCGACCGATAAAAGCCTTACGGCTTGTAGAGGTGTTACGTTTTTGTAGCATCCGACCCTTGTGTCGGGTGGACATATCTTTTGCTTTAACTACTTAATCTTTACAATCTCAAAACTAGACTGAGAACTAACTTGATCAGCCAAGTAAATTTCATCAATCCAACAATGTTCCTCTTGATTAATACTTTTAAAGGAGCTTTCCATGCCCAACTCGACCGTATCATAACGACGATTAATTATTAGTAATATAGTTTTAAAAAACTGTTCTTTAGCTAGCTTCAATCTTCGATTTTTCTTATTTAATATTATCCCAAAATTGTTTTTTATATCTCTTAATATATTCTTGGAAAAATTATCCTTGCAAGTCCAACCGAATTCAATTTTTCCTCGGCCATCATAAATAGTATGGAGTTTAAATTCTTTAACAAGAGGTGGCAACTCATGCATTTTATATGTCAAAGGCGTAAGTTTATTCTGTTCATAATCGTCTATTGACCGAGTTATTAAACAAATTAAAGCATCAATATATCTGTTTCTTTCAGAAGTTTTTGGAGGTTCGTAAAAATTAACGAAAAACAGATAGATTCTATTTAAATTAGGAGAGATGAGATTTTCAGCCTTTTCTTTTAACTTTGCTATAAATCTGTTTAGATTAACATTTGTCTCAACGTTTTTCTCCGATTTATGAAGAGTAGTGATTTCCACAGCTATTTTTTTACTACTTTTCACATCTTCACAAAGATAATCAAATGTCCCTTTAATATTTTGATCATTTTCAGGTCTTGTTATCACTTTAAAGTCAGAAAGGTTTGAAGAGTTATAGTATTTCAGAAAAATTTCGATAAAAAAATCTTCTGCCTTTGTTTTATAACTCTGTCTACGCACTATTAACACATCCTTTGTAGTTATTGAGTGTTTTCATATGATATATTCACTGCGTCCGACAGGGAACGTCGGACGCTACGAATTTATTTCGTAGTGCGAGGCTTTAGCCTTGCCTGAGCGACCCTAAAGGGTCGCACTACGAACTGCGGAGCAGGGTGCTCCGCCTACGATTATTATTTGTTGTTTTTTAAATGGAAGGCTTAAGCCTTCCGCTACATTTTTATTACCCTTAAATCCTTGAACCCTTTATCTCTTTTACTTTTTTTTATTCAACCACCTGTGGGTAAACCTTCGCCTCCTCCTCCCCTCTCAGTACCCGCAGAGCCCCCAGGGCAAGTGCTTTCATCTCATCCTGCCCCGGATAAATTAAAATCCTGGCAATGAAACCTACATATTCTTTTAACCTCTCCACTATCATTTCTGAATGAGCCAACCCGCCGGTTAAAACAACAGCGTCCACTTTACCTTTTAGAGCCACTGCCCTTGTGCCTATGGTACAGGCAATCTGGTAAATCATAGCCTCATACACTTCTTTTGCCTTTTTATCTCCACTCTCTATCTTTCTCTCAACTTCTCTGGCATCATTAGTCCCTAAATAAGCAACCAGACCCCCACCACCTACCATCCTCTTTTTCACCTGATCTAGGCTTAACTTGCCTGAAAAACACCATTCTGCAAAGTCATACATAGGTAAGCTGCCAGACCTTTCAGGAGTAAAAGGTCCTGAATCAAGCGCATTATTGGTATCGACTACCCTCCCCTTTTTCAATGCCGCTACAGTAATACCTCCACCCAGATGAGCTACAATTAGATTTATCTCTTCGAGCTTCTTCTTTAAATCACCAGCAGCTAATCGGGCTGTAGCTTTAACATTTAATGCATGAAAAAGGCTCTTTTGAGGGAACTCCGGTAAACCCGAGTATCTGGAGCATTCCTCGAACTCATCCACAGATGGCGGGTCCACAATAAAAGCAGGAATATGATAATCCCATCCCAGACCAAAAGCCAGAACTGCACCCAGATTTGATGCATGCTCTCCTCCATAAGCATTTCTGCCATCCTCTATCATCTTCTCGTTTACCAAGTAAGTACCGCTGACTACAGGCTTGAAAAGCCCGCCTCTACCCACAACTGCGGAAAGAGATGTAGGTTTTATATTGTGATCCTCCAATAGCTCTTTGATCAGTTTTTTCCTGAACTCATACTGGTCCCATACCCTTTTGAAGGGTTCCAGCTCCAGCTTGCTGTGAGAAATGGTCTTGTCGAAAAGCTCTTTCTCCTCCTCGAAGATTGAGACCTTGGTTGAAGTTGAACCCGGATTGATCACCAGAATCCTTAAACTGTTTTTCTTGTTCATTTTCTTTCAATATCCTTTAATTAATTTTCTCTTTTATTTTCTCCTTTGAACTTTTGAACCATTGAACCTTTAAACTTTTTTTAAATACAGCATAATATATTTTTTATGTCCCCAACTTTTTTAATTCTTTCTTTTGCCATTCGGTAAGCAGCCTGATAAGGGGAAATATTCCCTTTTTTAGCAATGGTTAACACCTTTGCCATTATATCATAGATTTTCCTGACCCTGGCTAAAGCCTCATCCTTGGATAATATTTGCAGGGCATCAGCAGTCAGGAAAAGCTCGCCGGAATTAATTACGAAATCCGGGGCATATATAATTCCTCTTTTGTAAAGCTCTTCAGCCAGGGAAGTATCCTCCAATACATTATATGCTCCTCCGGCGATAATTTTACAGTTAAGTTTATCTATGTTCTGTCTGGTGAAAACGGGACCTAAGGCGCAGGGAGAAAGGATCTCACATTTACAGGTTAAGAGTTCTTCGGGAGTGACAATCACTGTATCCGGGTATCTATCCTGGACTTTTTTTATGGAATCGTAATTTAAATCAGTTACCACTAACTTCACTTTTTCTTTTTTGAGATAGTCTGCTAAGATCTGACCTACGCTACCCACTCCCTGTATACCCACAGTTAGCCCATCCAGAGAAGATACCCCATAAAGCTCCTTTACGCATGCTTTCATACCCCAGTACACCCCATAAGCGGTAAGTTCTGAGCTTTCTGCTCTTAAACCGGAAGCGGTCTCGTAAAAAAGGACGTGTTCTGTCTCTCTCCTTATATATCTCATCTCCTGTGTATCTGTTCCCAAGTCCGGGTAGGTGACAATCCTTCCTTTCAATCCCTGGATAAATCTACCCAATGCCCGATAATATGCCTCGTCCGGTTCCTCCTCAAAATCATGCCATAACACTACTTTTCCGCCACCGGTATCACAATCCGAGATAGATGATTGATAGGTCATTATCTCGGATAAGATCAAA